>JAGWIE010000329.1 GCA_028866445.1 Rhodospirillales bacterium
TCGCCCATGCTCGCCGTACCCCTATCCGCTGAAAACGCCAGCGTGCCAAATGCTGTGCCTGTGGTGAGGGCTGAGAACAGCACAGCCCGCGCCGTGGCCGACGAAAGGAAACTACGCATCCCCGCCCGGAAATTCATTACGAAATAAACATTGAACGAAACGCCTACGCCAAGCAGCAGCGGCAAGGCGATGATATTCGCGTAGTTGATCGACATGCCAGCGAATTTTGCAAATAACGCCGTCAATAAAGCGGAAAGCGCCAGCGAGGCCAGCACCAGCAGGCTATCGCGGATATTGCGGAATACCAGCACCAAAATCACGGATATCGCCACGAAGGCCAAAATCGCTGCCTCGCGGAAGGAACCCAAAATTGTGCCCGCCGTGGCGATTGTGGAAATCGCCGGGCCGCCCGCATCTGGTGCCACCTTCAACACAGCGGCGGCAAATGCGTGCAGCCCCTTGGTGCTTTGCGCCGAGGCCGTGGGGAAGGCTTCAACCCGCACCTGCCCGTTGGGCAGGAACCAATCGTTCTTGATGTCGGGTGGCAGGTTTGCCTCGGTAATCTTCGAGGCATTCAAGCTGCCTGCGAGGCGTTGCAACTCAAGCGGTAAAAACCTGGTTATACCCGCATTCATCGCCATCACCGTGGCATCATTCTCGCCTTGCAACCGGCTCAGCACAGCGCCGATGCGCAACAACTCGCTATCCTTGGGCAATTTCGCCGCAACACCGTTTATGGCGGCAATTGTCTTGCTCATCGCCGCGCGTATCTCTACGGCGGTAACCGCCTGCTGCGGCGGGGCTGCGGCGGCGGCAAGCGTGGAGGCCAATATGGTTTGCGCCTGCGCCAGCATGGCCAGTTTCTGGTCCTGGTTTTGCGGCACAAACGTGCCGCCTGAAATCGCCTGCGAAACCTCCGGGAGTTTGCTTAGCTTTTCTGCAAGTGCCCGCGCGGCATCAACGTCCGGCACCATTGCATCCGCATAAAACGGATTGGTCTGGGGATTGGCGAGCAGCGAATGAAGTGTTCGCATACTCTCGGTATTGGGGTCTTTCGTGTCGAGAGGATTGGCGTCGAAATTCATCGTAGCCGCGGCAAATATGCCCGCAACGGCGAGAATGGCGAAAAACCCCAGCACCAAACGCCGGTGGCGGTGCAGGAAATCATCCGCCACGGCACCGCCCGGCATAACCACGGGCGTTGTTTCAGGCAGCGGGTTGAACAGCCGCAGCAACGCCGGCAGAAACGTAATGGTGCAGAAAAATGCGATAAACATGCCCGCACCGGCAATCTCACCCAGCTCCGCCACGCCTATAAACGGAGTGGGCGAGAATGCAAAAAACCCACAGGCCGTGGCCGTGGCCGCCAGCGCAATCTGCCCCCCCGCCTGCCGCGCCGTCTCTGTTAACGCCGACCCCAGTTCCGGCACGGCATGGCGCACGGCGCGCAACCTCACGCAATACTGAATCGCGAAATCCACCGCGAGGCCGATAAACAAGATTGCGAAAGCAACGGAGATGAGATTGATGACCCGCACCGCAATGGCCGCATAGGTCATCGTCAACACCAGCCCCATTACCAGCGTCAGCAAAATGGGCACAATCAACCGCCAGGAACGCAGCGCAAGATACAGCCACAGCGCAATGAGCACGAGGCTGATAACGCCACCCAGCACCAGCCCGTGCGTGAGCGAGGCGAATTGTTCGTCCGATAGTGGAATTTGCCCGGTGTAATGCACCGTAACGCGCTTGGCCTGAACATCCGGCAGAGAAGCCGCAATGCGCACCAAGGCGGCGGTGGCATCGCCACCCGGTTGCAACGTGCCCTGGTTGATGCGCGGATGCGCCAACACGAATTCCATGTCTCCCTGGCTGGTCGGGCCGCTGGTGATCAGGCTCTGCCAGGAAAGCGGCACGGGGTGCCCGTTTGCCGCGGCCTCAAGATTCTTCCGTAAACCCGCCAATGCCGTATTATACGAGGAAATATCGCTTCCCGCCGCCACGCCCTGGGCGATCAGCCCCAG
>JAGWIE010000330.1 GCA_028866445.1 Rhodospirillales bacterium
CGCCAGCCCGGTAAGGGCATTTGCCGCCACGGCCAAGGCACTGGTGCCGATGGCTATATGGGCATCCGATACACCGACCAGATAGACCATGAGTGGAACCGCCAGAATAGAACCACCACCGCCGACAAGGCCAAGCGTGAAGCCAACCACGCCGCCGCTCAGGGCACCCAGCAGATATTGTGCGGTATCCAGTGCCATGGCGGCCTCAGCGCGGCTGTGCCAAGGCGATGAGCGGCTTTGGCCGTGCCAGCCATTCCCGGCCCTTCAGCATACCCTGCCAATAAATCGTGGGCAGCACCCGGTCCTTCAGAAACCAGGCGGCGCGCGTGGGTTTGGTGCCGTCCAGCAGCCAGGTTGGGAAGGTTGGCATCAGCTTGCCGCCATAGCCAAATTCCGCCAGCACAATCCGCCCGCGTTCAACTGTAAGCGGGCAACTGCCATAGCCATCATACGCGGCGGCGAGGGGCCTGCCGTCCAGTAGCGCCAGCACATTCACCGCCACCACGGGCGCTTGCTGCCGCGCCGCGGCGGCGGTTTTGGCGTTGCTTGTCGCGCAGGCATCACCCAATGCGAACACGTTGGGGAAAGACGGGTGCTGCAGTGTCGCTTCATCCACCGCCACGAAGCCGCTGGGCGCTGCTAGTGTGCTCGTACGTACGCAATCCGGCGCCACTTGCGGCGGCACGACATGAAGCAGGTCAAATTCACGTTCAACGGTTTCAGGCCCGTCCACTCCTTTGCGTTCGAAGCGCGCCACGCGGGCATTGCCATTCACCGCTACCAGCTTTGTTTCAAAATTAAGCTTGATATTGTAACGTTCGACATAGCGCATAAGTGCTGGCACATAGGCGGCCACGCCAAACAGAACCGCCCCAGCATTGTCGAATTCAACACATATGTTCTTCAATGTTCCAGCTTTTAGCCAGCGGTCGCAACTCAAATACATCGCTTTCTGTGGTGCGCCCGCGCATTTAATCGGCATTGGCGGTTGCGTAAAAATGGCGCGGCCGGAGGTAAGCGCGGCGCTCAGTTTTTCCGTGTAAGGGGCGAGGTCGTAGCGGTAATTGGAGGTGACACCATTGCGGCCAAGTGTTTCCGTCAATCCGGGAATGGCGTCCCAATCCAGCTTCAGGCCGGTTGCCACCACCAAAGCCTGATAAGATAGCGTCGAGCCATCCGTGAGATGGACGAGGTTTTCATCCGGTGCGAAGCCAGCGGCGGCGGCTTTAATCCATTTCACCCCACGCGGCATCACCTCGGCCATGAGCCTACGCGTTTGTTCAGGACGGAACACGCCAGCCCCCACCAGGGTCCAACCCGGTTGGTAATAATGCACATCTGCTGGCTCAACAATGGCGATATCCAGCCCTGGCTTGCGCCGCAGCAGGCTGGCAGCCGTGGCAATGCCAGCACTGCCCCCACCTACGATCACGACATCATAACGCCTGGCCGTGCCACCCGTTACAGAAGGCATTGCCTGCGCCGCGTTCCACAACGCTTCAGCGCGCTTGCCGGTGCGGCAATAACCCAGAATTGGTTTCGGCAGGCTGGCCAAAGCACCGGTTATGCGCTGCGCCGCCGGCGCATCCACCAAGGGTGAGGAAATGGGAATATGCACAAAGCCCAGCCCAGCCGCTTTGGCGGCTTCCTCCATCGCGGCGGCATTGGGCTGGCCCGGCTCTTCATTGTCGGGCCTGGCGCATATAATAGCACGAAAGCCCTGCTGTGCTGCCAAAGCCAATTCCGCTGGCTGCAATTGCGGCGAGACGGAATATTCCGGCGATACTTCGCGGATATTCATTTCGTGCACTCCCCCACGGGTTGATGGCCTTTGCGGTAAGTTATTATTTTGAACAGCCCCATGCCGGCGAGCATCGCCAGCACGAAAATAACGGCAGGGCGCGGCGCCAAAGCGAGGTCCGCGATGGCCGGGCCGGGGCACAGCCCGGCAATGCCCCAGCCGATGCCAAACAGTATCGCGCCGCCGATCAGTCTGGCGTCCACCCTGGTTATATCCGGCA
>JAGWIE010000331.1 GCA_028866445.1 Rhodospirillales bacterium
TTGATCTTGGACGACCATTTTAAAACCAGCGCTGCGAAATCCCGCAATTTGGCTTCGTTCATGCGGCGCGCTGGGCTTTTCGCAAGGCACCGAAAATGGCGCCGAGAGCGGCGGGGGTCATGGCCTCAATCCGCCCGGCGGCGGCGAGGTTTTGCGGGCGGGAGCGTTCCAGCTTCTCGCGCAGCTCCGTAGAGAGGCCGCCAACCTGCATATAATTGAAATCAACGGGGATTTTGACCGCTTCATCTTTCTGGCGGGCGCGGATTTCGGAATTTTGCCGGGCGATGTAGCCGGAATAAAGCAGATCCGCCCGGAGGATGTTGGCGGCCCTGCCCTCTCCTTCCGGTTTGTTTGCAAACGATGCAATTTCTGCCTGGAGGTTTGCAAAGGATTCTGCGCGTGCAGAGCCGACACAACCCCATTCCAGGCCCTTTGGTGTGAGGCGAAGTTCGGCGTTGTCGGCTCGCAAAAGCAAGCGATATTCCGCGCGGGAGGTGAACATGCGGTAGGGTTCGGTCACACCCTGGGTAACAAGATCGTCGATCAGCACGCCGATATAAGCCTCTGACCGGGAGAGATGGACGGCATCCAAACCCCCTGCCCTGCGCGCGGCGTTTAGCCCCGCCATGAGACCTTGCGCGCCCGCTTCCTCGTACCCGGTGGTGCCGTTGATTTGGCCTGCGAGGAAAAGCCCAGGCAGGGATTTGAGGTTTAAGGAATGGTCCAGCGCGCGGGGGTCCACATAGTCGTACTCTACGGCATAGCCGGGGCGGAGGATTTCGGCGCGTTCCAGGCCCGGAATGGTGTGGATGAGGGCGAGCTGCACATCCAGCGGCAGAGAGGTGGAGATGCCGTTGGGGTAAATTGTGTCGTCGTCCAGTCCTTCGGGTTCCAGGAAGATCTGGTGGCCGGGTTTTTCGGCAAAGCGGACCACCTTATCCTCGATGGAAGGGCAGTAGCGCGGGCCGCGCCCGGCAATGTTACCGCCATAGACCGCTGATTTATGGATGTTTTCCCGGATGACCGCGTGGGTTGCCTCAGTGGTGGAGGTGATGCGGCAGGAGATTTGGGGGTTGGTGATGGCAGCCGTGAGGGCGGAGAAAGGCTCCGGTGGGTTTTCGCCTTTATCTTCCGGCAGGCCCTCCCAGTCGATACTGGCTTTGGAAAGCCGCGCTGGCGTGCCGGTTTTGAGCCGACCCAGTGGCAAATTGAGGCAAGCGAGGTCTGCCGCCAGGGCGCGGGATGGGGCATCCCCCGCCCGGCCGCCGGGCTGCATGTCCTGCCCGAAATGCAGGATGCCGTTGAGGAAGGTGCCGGTGGTGAGCACGGCGGCGGCGCAGAACAGGGTTTTGCCGGAGGCGAGTTTGACGCCGGAGAGGATGCCGTTTTGGGTTTCGAACCCGGCGGCTTCGTCTTCCAATATGGTGAGGTTGGCCTGGGCGGCGAGCAGGGATTGGATGGCGTTGCGGTAGAGCGCGCGGTCTGCCTGGGCGCGGGGGCCGCGCACGGCCGGGCCCTTGGTACGGTTGAGCATTTTGAAATGGATGCAGGCGGCATCTGCCGCTTTGGCCATGAGGCCATCCAGCGCGTCGATCTCGCGGACCAGATGGCCCTTGCCGATGCCGCCAATGGCCGGGTTGCAGGACATCTCGCCCACGCGCGCGGCATTTTGCGTGACCAGGGCCGTGCGGGCGCCGAAACGGGCCGAGGCTGCCGCCGCTTCCGTGCCCGCATGGCCGCCGCCGATGACGATGACATCGTATTCCATGCGCGGGGTTTAGCGAAAGCTGGGCAAAAATGCCAAGGCTTTCAGGTGTTGGTAAGCCTGGGGCCTTAATGTTGCCACACCGGTGCAAGATGCGCTGCCCTGGCATGTTTAGGCATTTGAACCGCCTGGGCAGGCACCTATATCACGAGGATAGAAAGGAGTTTTGGCGCGTTGAACCAGGGGGCGAGTGGAGAGCAGGGGCGGATATGCGCGAAAGGCGCAGAGGCACGCCCCGCCGCGGATTGCGGTG
>JAGWIE010000332.1 GCA_028866445.1 Rhodospirillales bacterium
AGGGTGATGGACCAGCTTTGCCTGAAGGCGGAGCCTGAGAACATGATGAGCGGGCGCGTGAGATAAAGCAGGCTGGCGTTTTCGCCTGTGGTAATCTGAATGTTTTGGCTGGCCTTGTTGCGGCGCACGGTTGTTGCGGCGGGTTGGATCAGCTTGGCGGTCGCGTTTTTAGAAACTTCAATGCGCTGGTTTAAGGTTTCGCCGCCATAAATGCCGCCGGAGACAGATTGCAGCGTGAGCTCCGCCACGCCCACCCGGTTGATGGGTGCTGTGATGGCGTAAGGGTAGAGCACGCGGCGCTCGGCCAGAATGGTCCGGCCATGGCGCTGCGTGAAGCGGAGGTAAAGACTCACCGCAGCATGTAGCTGCGGTTAAGCGGTACATGCGCGGCGGGTGGGCCGGAAAGGAGTACGCCATCGGCGCGAACCTCGAAGGTTTCACTGTCTACCTCGATATTCGGCAAGGTATTGTTGTGCAGCATGTGTTGCTTGCCGAGCGCGCGGGTATTGGAGATCGGCACGAATTTTTTCTGTACGCCAAGTTTGCGGGGGCGGTCTGCATCGATCGCAAGCTGAGAGGTGAAAGTGACGCCGAGCCTGGTGGGCGAAAGCCCCAAACTGCCCCACATCGGGCGTTGAATGTTTGGCTCGCTATCCATCATCGAACCGTTGGCATCGCCGCATGTGGCCCAGGCGATGAAGCCGCTTTTCATAACCACGCGCGGCTTGATGCCGAAGCTCGCACGCGGCCAGAACACCAAATCCGCCATGCGGCCGGGCTGGATGGAGCCGACATGCGCGTCGATCCCCGCTGCGATGGCGGGGTTGATGGTGAGTTTGGCGATGTAGCGTTTAATGCGCTCATTATCGGCACGGGCGGTTTTTTCCTCAGCCAAACGGCCCAGGCGTTTTTTCATCACGCTCGCGAGTTGCCAGCATTTAGCCTGGTTTTCCGCCAATCGTCCCATGCCCTGGCTGTCGGTTGAGAAGATGGAGATGGCGCCCATATCGTGCAGCAGATCCTCCGCCGCCATGGTTTGCGGGCGGACGCGGGATTCGGCGAAGGCGAGGTCTTCGGCCAGCCGCCAGTTCATGGCATGGGCCAGCATGGTCATTGGCAGGCCCTCATGCAACGCGTAAGCGGTGAAGGGATTGGTGGGGTTGGTTGAACCCGGCAGCACGTTGGGCAGGCCGTTCACGCGCAAAAGGTCTGGCGCATGGCCGCCGCCAGCACCTTCGGTGTGGAACATATGGATGGAACGGCCCGCAATGGCGCGGATGGTATCCTCGCAGAAGCCGTATTCGTTAATCGTGTCCGTATGCAGGCTGATGCCGAAATCATTGCGGTCCGCCGCGATAAGCGAACCGTTGATGACAGCCCCAGAAGCGCCAAAATCCTCATGGATTTTAACCCCCAGCGCGCCGCCGGAGACGGATTCTTCCACCGCGGCAGGGTCTGAGCAGCCGCGCCCGAGAAAGCCGAAATTCAGCGGTGAAAATTCCGCCGCCTGAATGATCTGGCCGAGAATCTCCGGGCCAGAGCAGGAGACATCGAAATATGGCCCCGGTGACATGCCGATGATGGTGGTGGTGCCGCCTGCCAGCGCGTGCTCTGATTGCTGCGGGCAGAGGAAATGCGCGTGGCTTTCAACCGCACCGGCGGTAACGATGAAAGCCTCGCCGTGATGCACAGCGGTGTTGGGGCCGGTGCGAAGTGCGGGGTCCACGCCCGCCATAATATCCGGATTGCCCGCCTTGCCGATGCCAACAATGCGGCCATCGCGAATGCCGATATCGGCTTTCACGATGCCGAGCACGGGATCGATGATGGTGGCGTTCTGCACCACCGCATCCAGCGCGCCGCTGGCGCGGGTGCCGGTGGTTTGGAAGCCTTCGCCGTCGCGCATGGCTTTGCCAGCACCGGTGGTGAGTTCATCGCCATAATGCGTGTAGTCATGCTCAATTTCGGCGATGAGGCCGGTATCGCCCAGGCGCACCATGTCGCCTTTGGTGG
>JAGWIE010000333.1 GCA_028866445.1 Rhodospirillales bacterium
TTGACGATGAACGCCTTGATCGCGGCGTCATTCGCGGCCTTGCGGTCGTACCAGTAATTGATGAGCAGATAAGAGACGAGACCCACACCCTCCCAGCCGAAGAAAAGCTGCACGAGGTTGTTCGCTGTCACCAGCATCAACATCGCGAAAGTGAACAGCGAGATATAGGACATGAAACGCTGCGGCGTTTCGTCATGCGCCATATAGCCCACGGAATAAACATGAATGAGCATGGACACCACGCTCACCATCACCACCATCACCAGACTGAGCTGGTCCTGGCGCAGGGTCCAATGCGGGGTGAAACCGCCAACCTGAATCCAGGGTGCGATGGCCAGCGGTGAATGCACGCCAAGGCGGAACGCGAACACCGCCGCAGCAGCGGAAACCAGCATGAACAAAATGCTCGCCGCGATGGAAAGCTGCTTGCCCAGAACCGGGCGGGCGACGCCACAAAGGATGGAGCCGACCAATGGGGCGAAAACGGCAATCAAGGTGTACATCTTCAGCCCTTCATCAGCGTCACGTCCTCGACCTCGATCGAGCCGCGATTACGGAAGTAGACAACCAGAATGGCCAGGCCGATCGCGGATTCAGCCGCCGCCACGGTTAGCACGAACATGGTGAAAACCTGGCCGACCATGTCGTGCAGGGCGCCTGAGAAGGCGACGAAATTAAGGTTCGCGGCAAGCAGGATCAGCTCGATCGACATCATGATGACGATGACGTTTTTCCTGTTCATGAAGATGCCGAAAATGCCGATCACCAGCAGCATGGCAGAGACAACCAGATAATGCGAAAGTGGAACAATCATCAGAGTGTCTCCTCCGGCTGTTGTTCAGGCAGGGCCGCGCCCGCGCCCAGCGGGGCACGCACCATGGCCAGGGTTTGCGCCGGCGTGCGGGCATGTTGAACGGAAATATCCTGCTGCAATGAGCGTTTGCGGTCCCGGTGGGTCAGCACAATGGCGCCGATCATTGCCACCAGCAGAATAACGCCGGAAAGCTGAAAAAGCGGCAGATAAGAGGTGTAGATGAGCTGCCCCAGCGCCACCGTGTTGGAGACGTTGTCCGGCGTGGGAAACAGCCTGTCCGCGCTGCCGGCGGGCGCAATCGCCCAGCTTCCCGCAATGAAGGCTAGTTCGGCAAACATGATGAGCGCCACTAGAGCGCCAACCGGCGCATAACGCTGAAAGCCTTCATGCAATGCCGCGAAATCCACATCCAGCATCATCACCACGAACAGGAACAGCACCGCGACCGCGCCGACATAGACAATGACCAGAACGAAGGCCAGAAACTCCGCCCCGGCCAGCAAAAACAGCACCGCGGCGTTTACGAAGCCGAGGATGAGGAACAGCACCGCATGAACCGGGTTGCGGCTGGTCACCACCATCACCGCCGATGCCAGCAGGAAGAAGGAGACGAGATAAAATGCGAGATTTTGGATCATGTTTCGCTGCCTTTACCGGTACGGCGCGTCCAGCTCGAGCCGTCTTGCCAGCTCCGGCTCCCAACGGTCGCCATTGTCCAGCAGCTTCTGCTTATCATAGAGAAGTTCCTCACGCGTTTCGGTCGCGTACTCAAAATTCGGCCCTTCGACGATGGCATCCACCGGGCAGGCTTCCTCGCACAAGCCGCAATAGATGCATTTCACCATGTCGATATCGTAACGCGTGGTGCGGCGTGAGCCATCCTCGCGCGGTTCAGCCTCAATGGTGATGGCCTGGGCCGGGCAAACCGCCTCGCATAATTTGCAGGCGATGCAACGTTCCTCGCCATTGGGGTAACGGCGCAGCGCGTGCTCCCCCCGGAAACGGGCGGAGATGGGGTTCTTCTCGAACGGGTAGTTGATGGTCGCCTTGGGCCGGAAGAAAAAACGCAAGGTGATGCCAAGGCCGCAGAGAATTTCCCACAGCACCAGGCTCCATGTCCAACGGAGGACCTTGTTCATACTACTGCTTCCTTACGCATTAGGCAGCCAACCGGCATATTCCATCACCCCCGCCACCA
>JAGWIE010000334.1 GCA_028866445.1 Rhodospirillales bacterium
CTTGGCCCCGGCGCGCAACGCATGCCCCGCGCCGCCGGGCCGCTGGCCTTCGACGACCCTGATTACGTGCTGGCGATTCTTCGTGAATCCGGCTGGGGCCATGGCCACGTAACTGTGCAGGGCCTGCATCTGCATGGTGTGTCGCTGGAGGAAGAAGCGCGCATTGCCTGCACCATGGGGCCATCTGGCGCGCTGCTGGATGAAAAACACGCCACCCTTGCGCAGCGCGAGATGGCTTACGATGCCATCCGTACGGCATTGGCGGGTTATGCGCAGATTGTGCCCGACGGCGTAAGAGTGGCCGCGACCATCCATATCATCACCGCGCGTGTGCCATGAGCGTTTCCGAGATCGTGATTTTCTGCGTTGCCCTGGCCATCATGGCCGGGGCGCCCGGGCCAAGCATCGCCGCCCTCGTTTCGCGCATTCTTACAAATGGCCTGCGCGACGTGCTGCCCTTTCTGGCGGCGATGTGGGTGGGCGAAGCCATCTGGCTCACCGTGACGTTCCTTGGGCTTTCTGCGCTGGCGCAGAGCTTCGCGGTGGTCTTTGTTATCCTGAAATATGCCGGCGTGGCCTATCTGCTCTACCTTGCCTGGCGGATGTGGCACGCCCCGGTGAACATCGCCGGTGCGGCCCTGCCCCGCCGCCGGCCGCTGCACATGTTCGGCACCGGGCTGATGGTGACGCTGGGCAACCCGAAGATCATGGTGTTCTACCTGGCACTTCTGCCGACGATTATCGACGTCAAGCACGTCACTTTCACCCGCTGGGCGATTTTGATGGTGGCATTGTTCTGCGTGCTCGCCGCCACAGACCTCACCTGGAGCTTCATCGCCCTTCGCGCCCGCCGGTTGCTGCAAAGCCCGAAAGCCATGCGGATTGCGAACCGGACGAGTGCGGGGGTAATGGCTGGGGCCGCCGCCGTGATTGCCGCGAAATAAGCGCGGGCCCGGTAACGGGTCAGGCGAAGTGGAAATCGGGCACTGGCTTTTGGAAGAAAAGCGGGTTGATATTAAGCGCGGCAAAAAGTTCCAGAAGCCCCTCGACCTCAGGCTTGCCGGGGGCCGCGTTCATCATGCTGGTATAGGAGTCTTCCCCCGCGTTCATATGCACCAGAAGATGCCAGCCAATGCCTTTGAACGCCTCCAGGGCTTGCGGGTCATCAACATCCACGAAGGGGCGGAGTTTTTCCTTGCCCGCCTTCACCTGTTCCTCCCAGGATTTATGGTGGAAATGCAGATAGACCAACGGTGTTTCCAGCAAGCCATTCCCGCGCCCCAAAACATCTGTGTGCGAGCCGTGGTCCACTACGCCCACATGCCCGGCTGAGAAGAATACTTTTTGATATGGAAACACCCAGAAGCGCCCTGGATGGCCAAGGATGTTGAGGAGATTCTGCTTAACCTCCAGCGTTTCCGCCCGCCCGGCATATGATGCCAGGCAGGCATGTATCTCCGCACGGTTGCAGGTGAAACCACCATCATCCCGGCGCAGCGCCAGGAATTCATCGCAATCCAACGGCATCAAAAAATCATAATTGCCGGTTTTATCCAGCCGGGTGAGCTGCGCGGTTACAAACTCGCCCTTGCGCTGATAATCGGCCTCAGGCGGCAGGCGCACCACCTGCAACCCCTCATGCTCATACCAGGACAGGGTGTTAAGAATCTTGGGGTGGGTGGAGAAGTGGTCGATAACACAGAGATTTTCCATGCCGAAGAGATGCGCGTGGTAAAGCAACCATGGCTCCAAGGCGTTGACCTCGTTCTTCTGCATCAACACGCATGCAACCCGCATCGCCTCACCCCCTGGCTTTGAACCGCTAGCAGGAGCAGGTTGCCGCGCCAATGGCCTGCAACTATACCCTGGGCAACCGCGTTTATCAGGATTTGCCCATGGCCGCTTATCAATATGTGTATGTGATGAAAGACCTCACCAAAGCCTATCCGGGCGGGCGTGAGGTGTTCAAAGGCATCACCCTCTCCTTCCTCCCTGGCGTGAAGATCGGCGT
>JAGWIE010000028.1 GCA_028866445.1 Rhodospirillales bacterium
GCCAGAGAACAATCCGGTTGCCCGCAAATCCAGAAGGATTTTGCCAGCGCCTTCGGCGATGAGTTTCGCCAGCTCCAAATCGGTCATGGAATCAACCTTTCCACAATCAAATCCGCCGCCTGTTCAGGCGTCAGCTTCGCGGTGTTGATGTGAATCTCCGCATCGTGCGGTGGCTCATAGGGGCTGTCTATGCCGGTGAAGTTTTTTAACTCACCTGCGCGGGCCTTTTTATAGAGCCCCTTCACGTCGCGCCGCTCGGCATCTTCCAAGGTGGTGTCGATGAAGATTTCGATGAACTCGCCCGGCGCCATCATTTTGCGCACCATCTCGCGCTCAGACCGGAACGGCGAGATGAAGGCGGTGATGACGATCAAGCCAGCATCCGTCATCAACTTCGCAACCTCACCCACGCGGCGGATATTCTCGATGCGGTCCGCATCGGTAAAGCCGAGATCCTTGTTCAGCCCATGGCGGACATTATCGCCATCCAGCAGGAAAGTGTGGCGGTTCATCCGCACCAGCTTCTTCTCCACCAGATTGGCGATGGTGGATTTGCCAGCACCGGAAAGCCCCGTGAACCACAGCACGGCGGGCTTCTGGTTCTTCAAACCCGCATGAACCTCGCGCGACACATCCAGCGCCTGCCAATGCACATTTTGCGAGCGGCGCAGCGAGAAGCTGAGCATCCCCGCCCCCACAGTGGCGTTGGTCATCTTGTCGATGATGATGAACCCGCCCAGCGCATGGCTCTTTTCATATGGCTCAAAGGGGATCGGCCGATCCGTCGTGATGTTGGCAACGCCGATGGCATTCAGCTCCAGCGTCTTCGCCGCCGCATGTTCCAGCGTGTTCACGTTGATCTGATATTTCGGCGCATGGATGGATGCAGAAACCGTTTGCGTGCCGAGCTTGATCCAGTACGCACGGCCAGGGGTCATCGCCTCATCGGCCATCCAGACGATGGTGGCTTCGAACTGGTCCGCCACCTGCACCGGCGCATCCGCCGGGGTGATGACATCACCGCGTGAGCAGTCGATTTCATCAGCGAAGCACAAAGTGATGGATTGCCCGGCCACGGCTTGGTGCAGGTCTCCATCCAACGAGACGATACGCGTGACCTTGGAGGCTTTGCCCGAGGGCAACACCCGGATTTCATCACCCGGCTTCACCACGCCGCTGGAAATTTGCCCTGCAAAACCACGAAAGTCGAGATTCGGGCGGTTCACCCATTGCACCGGCAAACGGAAGGGCTTGGCCTGGTCAGCGGTTACGTCCAGCTCCACGTTTTCCAGAAACTCCACCAAAGGCACGCCATCATACCATGGCGTGTTCAGCGAATGTGAGGTGATGTTGTCGCCCGCATAGCCGGAGATCGGCATGGGAGTGAAATGCGCGATGCCGATGCCGGCCGCGAACTGGCGGTACTCCGCCACGATGGAGTCGTATTTATCCTGGTCGTAGCCAATCAGATCCATCTTGTTCACCGCCAGCACGATGTGGCGGATGCCGATGAGATGGGCGAGGTAGGAGTGCCGGCGCGTCTGCGTGAGCACGCCTTTGCGCGCATCAATGAGAATCACCGCGAGGTCTGCCGTAGAAGCGCCGGTGACCATGTTGCGGGTGTATTGCTCATGGCCAGGTGTGTCCGCCACGATGAATTTGCGGCGCTCAGTGGCGAAGAAACGATACGCCACGTCGATGGTGATACCCTGCTCGCGCTCGGCGGCGAGGCCATCCACCAGCAGCGCGAAATCGATATTCTGCCCCTGCGTGCCAACCTTCTTGGAATCGGCTTCCAGTGCGGCAAGCTGATCCTCGAAGATCATCTTGGAATCATACAGCAGCCGGCCGATGAGGGTGGACTTACCGTCATCCACCGAGCCGCAGGTGATGAAGCGCAGCAGCGATTTGTGCTGGTGTTTGAGCAGATAGGCGTCGATATCCTGCGCAATCAGCGCATCGGCCTTGTAGGAGCTTTCCTGGGTCTCGCTCATCAGAAATATCCCTCCTGCTTCTTCTTTTCCATGCTGGCGCCGCCTGCATCCTTATCGATCACCCGGCCCTGGCGCTCGGAAGTGGTGGTGAGCAAGGTTTCCTGGATCACCTCGGTGATAGAATGCGCGTTGCTCTCCACCGCACCTGACAGCGGGTAGCAGCCCAGCGTGCGGAAACGCACGGATTTTTGCACCGGCACCTCGCCGGGGTTGAAGCGGAAACGCTCGTCATCCACCATAATCAGCAGCCCGTCCCGCTCCACCACCGGCCGCTCCGCCGCGAAATATAAAGGCACGATGGGGATGTTTTCAAGATGGATGTATTGCCAGATATCGAGCTCGGTCCAGTTGGAAATAGGGAATACACGAATGCTCTCGCCTTTGTTTTTGCGCGCATTGTAAAGGTTCCACAGCTCCGGGCGCTGGCTTTTCGGGTCCCAGCGATGGTTGGCTGAACGGAAGGAGAAGATGCGCTCTTTCGCGCGGCTTTTTTCTTCATCACGCCGCGCGCCACCAAAGGCCGCATCGAACCCATAAAGGTCAAGCGCCTGCTTTAGCCCTTCGGTCTTCCACATATCAGTATGCAGCGGGCCGTGGTCGAACGGATTGATGTTTTTTTCCTTGGCTTCAGGGTTTTGATAAACCAGCAATTCCATGCCGCTCTCGCGCGCCATACGGTCGCGCAGCTCATACATGGCTTTGAACTTCCAGGTCGTGTCCACATGCAGCAGCGGAAAGGGCGGCGGGGCGGGGTAGAACGCCTTGCGCGCCAGATGCAGCATCACCGCTGAATCTTTACCTACGGAATAGAGCATCACCGGCTTCTCGGTTTCCGCCACCACTTCACGCATGATGTGGATCGATTCAGCCTCCAGACGCTGCAAATGCGTCAAGCTTATCTTCGCGTCCACGGCTTGCATCCAACCTGTCTCCATCTCAAACTGCGCATGTACTTGGCACGTGCGATAGCTGCATACAAATGC
This sequence comes from Rhodospirillales bacterium, assembly GCA_028866445.1. Taxonomy (GTDB): domain Bacteria; phylum Pseudomonadota; class Alphaproteobacteria; order Acetobacterales; family Acetobacteraceae; genus Acidocella. The sequence continues at coordinate 2,978 of JAGWIE010000028.1, forward strand.
GAAAATCCTCATGTAAGTCCGGCTGCTATGGGACAAAAATTTTACCCCTGGAGCAGGCGGCGGGGCATAATCACCCATATCCTATAAAACCTATCGGATATTTATACTTATATCTTGCGCCGAGTGAGCCGCCAGGCTTGGGTTTTTGGGCGGTCTCGTCTATCCCCAGAGTATGCAGGAGAAAGTGAGATGAAGGGCGCCCTTGTTACTGGCGGCGGCAGGCGGCTGGGGGCGGTGATTGCCCGGCATCTGGGTGCCCAGGGTTGGCACGTATTCGCGCATCACCACGAATCTGGCGATGGCGCGCGCCAGGTGGCGGAGGAGATTATCGCTGCCGGCGGAAAGGCTACGCCCGTGCAGGCCGACCTTGGCGATACCAGGGCCGTGACGCGGCTGCATGAGGAATGCGAGGCGATCTGCCCGTTGGGGCTGTTGGTGAACAACGCCTCCAGCTTTGCGTATGACACGGCCGAGAGCGTTACCGCCGAAGCGTTGGAAGCGCAGATGCGGGTGAATTTATTCGCCCCCGTGCTGCTGACGCAGAAACTGCATGCATCGCTTGCCGCGCGCGGGGCGCAGGGGCTGGCGATTAGCATTGTGGACAACAAGGTGTTCGGGCTGAACCCGGATTATTTCTCCTACACCCTCACCAAAGTGGCATTGCAGGGTATGATCCAGATGCAGGCGATGGCCTTGGCACCCACCTTGCGGGTGGCCGGAATCGCACCAGGCATCACCCTCATCAGCGGTTTGCAGACAGAAGAGGCGTTCGAGCGCAGCCGCCGCAACAACCCCATGGGCATGGGCTGCACGCCGGAACAGATTTTGAATGCGGTGGATTTTATCCTGGCGAGCTCGGCCTATCATGGGCAGACAATGGTGATCGATGGCGGGCAGGTGCTGCAACGCCGCCCGCGCGATGTGGTGTTCCTGGAAAAGCCCGCGCCACCGCCGGGGTAAGCCAGCGTTGCGGGCGCGGTGTTTCACGGCTAATCAGGCCGGGTCAGTGTCTCAAGGGTTATTCAGCTTGCAGAACCGCCTTTATCGCCTCAGCGCCCTCGCCTCAGTTATTTTGTTAACCGGCTGCGGAACCGCCAATACCATCGGCAACCAGCTTTTCGGGTTGAACAGCGGCAGCGCCCCCTCCGGTGCCGCCTCCTCCGTGTTTGGCTACGCGGTGGCGGATGAACCGCAGGCCGCATTGGTCGGGCGGGATGTTCTGAACAATGGCGGCAACGCAGTGGATGCGGCGGCGGCGGAAGGCTTTGCCCAGGCTGTTACACTGCCCTCGCGCGGCGGGCTTGGCGGCGGCGGGGCCTGCCTGATTAAAATGCCCGATGCCAACGGCAAGATGCAACCGCCGGTGATGCTGAGCTTCCCCGCCGGGGCACCGGCAGGAAATGCCGGGGACCGCCCGGCGGCGGTGCCGTTGCTGGCGCGCGGGTTACTGGCCATGCAGGCGCGTTACGGCCAGTTGCCGCAATCAGCGGTGATTATACCCGCTGAACGTCTTGCCGGTGGAGCGCAGGTATCGCAGGCGCTGGAAGCTGATCTTGGCGTGGTGGGCAATGCTCTGCTGGCGGACCCGCAAGCCGCCGCCATTTTTGCGCCCGGCGGGCAAATGCTGGCAGAGGGTGCAACATTCCAGCAGCCCGACCTTGCCACCACACTGGAAAACCTGCGCGTGAACGGGGTGAACGGGCTTTATGCCGGAGCCAATGCCGCGCAATTCGCAAATGCCGCCGATGAAGCGGGCGGCGGGCTCACCGCGCAAGATTTGCTGAACGCCGTACCACAATACGGCACGCCGGATATCTCCAGCCAGAACGGCTACGCTGTGGCCAGCCTTCCCGAGACTGCCAGCCAAAGCGCGGCGTTGCCTGCCTCTGCCAGCTTCATGGCGCTGGATAATAAGGGCGGCGCGGTGATCTGCGTCACCTCGATGAACAATCTGTTCGGCACCGGGCGCGTGGCCCCTGGCACTGGCGTGCTGCTGGCGGCCTCCCCGCGCACCAGCCCGACGCCGGACCTCGCCGCTGCCATGGCCTATACCACAGGAGGCTACGCTTTCCGCGCCGCCGCCGCCGGCACCGGCCAGAATGAAGCTGCCGACGCAGCCCGAATCGGCCTTGCCAATGCGCTTGCCGGGCAGAACCAGCCGGTTCCAGAGCCGGGCCGGGCGAATGTTATCTCCTGCCCCGGCACTGTGCCGGGCGGCGAGGCAAGCTGCCGCGCCAGCGCCGCACCGGGTGGCAATGGCCTCGCCATCGGCGGGCGGTAAAACCCGGCCATGAAAATCGGCGCCGGGCGGGTGGTGCCGCCGTTCCGGGTGATGGATGTGGCCCGGGCGGCAAATGAGCGGGCCGCCAGCCTGCCGCCCGGCGCGCCGAAAATATTGCGCATGGAGGTGGGCCAGCCGGGCACAGGCCTGCCACACGGCGCGAGACTTGCCGTGCAGGCAGCGCTGCAAAGCGGGGACGCGCTGGGCTATACCGAGGCGCTGGGCCGGCCTTCCTTACGCGCGCGCATCGCCCGGCACATGCAGGACTGGTATGGCGTGGAGCTGCCCGCCACACGCATCGCCGTGACCCTTGGGGCCTCCGGCGCGTTTTCCCTGGCGTTTCTCGCGAGCTTCGACCAGGGCGACCAGGTGGCTCTGGCTGCACCCTATTACCCGCCTTATGTGAACACGCTCACTGCCCTTGGCATGCGCCCGGTGGTGCTGCCCTGCGGCATTGAAACAGGGTTTCAGCCAACAATTGAAATGCTGGACGCCCTGCCGGAAAAACCCCAGGGGTTGATCCTCGCCAGCCCGGCCAACCCCACGGGCTCCATGCTGGCCCCGGCTGAGCTGGAAGCGCTGTGCCGGTATTGCGACGATAACGGCATAAGGCTGATTTCCGACGAAATTTACCACGGCCTCACCTATGGCAAGCCTCAGGCTTCGGCGGCGCAATTCTCCAAAACCGCATTGGTGGTGAACTCTTTTTCCAAATATTTTTCCATGACCGGCTGGCGGGTGGGCTGGATGGTGCTGCCGGAGGACTTGGTGCGGGTGACCGAACGGCTGGCACAGAACATGTTTATATGCCCGCCGCATATTGCGCAGATAGCGGCGGAAGCCGCTTTCACCTGCGGGGAAGAGCTGGAGGCCAACCGCGCCACCTACCAGCAAGCGCGGGGCGTGCTGATGGCGGGATTGGCGGCAGCAGGCTATGCCAGCTTTGCGCCGCCGGATGGCGCTTTCTACATCTACGCAGATATTTCAGGCCGTGCGGTGGACAGTGCTGCCTTCTGCGACCAGCTTCTCGCCAGCCATAACATCGCCGCCACGCCGGGGCTGGATTTTGACGCGGCGCGCGGCGGCGGCTTTGTGCGATTCAGCTATTGCACTTCCCTGGCCGACATTGAAGACGCGGTGGCGCGGCTTAGACAACCAGGTTGAGTTTGGGGCGCGGGGGCTTTCCAGGGCTGAAAACATGCCATATCAAGGTTCACCCCCTAAGCTGGGGAATTTCAGAGGTATGCTACGATGAAATTGCTGGTCGCCGTGAAACGGGTGGTCGATTATAACGTCAAGGTTCGCGTGAAACCGGATCATTCCGGGGTTGAGACCGCTGGCGTTAAAATGTCGATGAATCCGTTCGATGAAATCGCCGTTGAAGAAGCCGTGCGCCTGAAGGAAAAGGGCATTGCGAGCGAGATTATCGCCATCTCCATCGGCGTGACCCAGGCGCAGGAAACCATCCGCACCGCTTTGGCCATGGGAGCCGACCGTGGCATTCTGGTGGAAACCGATGCCGTGGTTGAACCGCTGGCGGTGGCAAAAATTCTGAAGGAAGTGGCGCTGAAGGAAGGCGTTGGCGCGGTGATCCTCGGCAAGCAGGCCATTGATGATGACATGAACGCCACCGGCCAGATGCTGGCAGCATTGCTCGGCTGGCCGCAGGGTACTTTTGCCTCCAAGGTGGAAATCGCCGATGGCAGCGCCAGTGTTACCCGCGAAGTGGATGGCGGGCTGGAAACGGTGAAGCTGACCTTGCCCGCTGTCATCACCGCTGATCTGCGTTTGAACGAGCCACGTTATGCCTCGCTGCCCAACATCATGAAGGCACGCAAGAAAGAAATCGCAATGCTCAAGCCCGTTGATCTGAACGTGGATATCACGCCGCGTTTGACAATTGTGAGCGTTGCAGAGCCGCCGGTGCGTAAATCCGGCGTGAAGGTGGCGGATGTGGCCACCCTTGTGGACAAGTTACGCAACGAAGCGAAGGTGATCTGACCCATGGCCTCTTTGGTTGTTCTGGATTTCGACGCCGAGGGCATCAAGCAGCCTTCGCGCTCTGCCATTGCCGCGGCGGCCAAGCTGGGCGAGGTGCATGCGCTGGTGGCGGGCCAAGGCGTTGGCGCGGTTGCCGAGGCCGCCACGAAAATTTCCGGTGTGGCTAAGGTTTTGGTGGCGGATGATGCTGCTTACGCCCACCATCTGGCTGAACCAATGGCGGCGTTGATTGTTTCGCTTGCTGGCAATTACAGCCATATTCTTCAGGCCGCCACGGCATCAGGCAAGAACGTGCTGCCGCGCGTGGCGGCGTTGCTGGATGTGCAGCCGATCTCCGATATTTCCGAAGTGGTGGATGCTGATACTTTCGTACGCCCGATTTACGCGGGCAACGCGCTGGCTACGGTAAAATCCTCAGATGCCAAGAAAATCATCACCGTCCGCGCCGCATCGTTCGACCCGGTGGCCGCCGAAGGTGGTACGGCTGCTATCGAAAATGTGGCCACCACCGCGAATGATGGAAAATCGGCTTATCTGGGCGAGGAACTTTCAAAGTCCGAACGCCCGGAACTGACCGCGGCGCGCGTGATCATCTCCGGCGGGCGCGGAATGCAGAATGGCGAGAACTTTACCAAGCTGATTGAGCCGATTGCAGATAAGCTTGGCGCTGCTGTTGGCGCTTCCCGCGCAGCGGTGGATGCTGGCTTCGTGCCGAATGATTACCAGGTGGGCCAGACCGGCAAGATTGTCGCACCTGAGCTTTACATCGCCGTTGGCATTTCAGGTGCCATCCAGCATCTGGCGGGCATGAAAGATTCGAAGGTTATCGTCGCCATCAACAAGGATGAAGACGCGCCGATTTTCCAAATTGCCGATTACGGCCTGGTGGGCGATTTGTTTACCGTGCTTCCTGAGCTGGCGAAGGCGCTTTAGCGGGAGATGATGCTGGTGCCGCTGCCCGCTGTGGGCCGCGCATCAGCAGCAAGCACAACGCTGCTGGCATAGTGGCCAGAAACATGAATTTATAATCGTCCATATAGGCGATGATCTGCGCCTGGGTGGTAACAAGTGAGTCCAATTGCGCGGCACCGCTTTTCGTGGCCGGGTTCCACATGCGGCTAACGGCCCCACCCGCCTGCAACACGCGCGAGAATGGCGTGATATGCGCCATAATATTGGCATGCACGTAAATCGTCATGCGCGACAGCAGCGCCGAGGTTACTGAAATGCCAATGGCGCTGCCCACATTACGCAGCAGGCTGAGCAAGGCCGTGCCCTGGGTGCGCAAGGCTGGTGCCAGTGTGTAGAATGCTGCCACCTGCAACGGCACAAACACGAAACCAAGCCCCGTGCCCTGCACAACGATGGTGGTGATCATGTAAGATTCGCCAACATCCGGCGTCCAGCCTTCCTGCATGTAAAGCGAAAGCCCGAGCAGAATATAGCCAAACAGCATCAGCAATCTGGGATCCACCCTGTTGGTGAGCCGCCCCGCCACCAGCATGGCGAACATGGTGCCAAGCCCCCGCGGCGCCATAACCAACCCCGCCGTGGCCACCGGATAATTATCGAGATTTTCAAGATACGGCGCGAGCAGCGCCGAGGACGCCAGCAGCACCATGCCGACTAGAAACATGGTGATAAGCCCCGCGGCAAAATTACGATCCGCGAATATTTCGCGCGGAATGAATGTGCGGCTTGCGGTAAACATGTGCACGATGAAGAGATAAAAACCGAGCCCAGCCAGCACGAAAGAGGCGATGATGGTATCAGAACTCAGCCAGTCGAGCTGCTCGCCTCGATCCAGCGCCAATTGCAGCGCGCCGAGCCCGAGGGAGAGCACGGCAAAACCTGTCCAGTCGAACCCACCTGGCGTTTGGCGAGGCTTACCGCCGGGCATCAGCAACGCCAACCCCGCCACCGCCGCGATGCCGAACGGCAGATTGACGAAGAACACGTAGCGCCAGTTGAAATCCTCGGTGAGGTAGCCGCCCAAGGTCGGCCCCAGAATTGGCCCCACCATCACCCCCATGCCCCAGATGGACATGGCAGCACCGCGCTGCTCAACCGGGTAGATGTTCAGCATGGTCGATTGCGAAAGCGGCACCAAAGCCGCACCAAACGCGCCTTGCAGCAAGCGGTAGAGCACCATCTCGGTCAGGCTCTGGGCAATGCCACACAGCATGGATGTTGCGGTGAACCCAACAAGGCAGACGATGAAAAGCTGCTTTGTGCCAAAACGCGCCGCCAGCCAGCCGACCGGCGCTGTCATAATCGCGGCGGTAACCACATAAGAGGTCAGCACCCAGGTGATCTGATCGTAAGAAGCAGAGAGGGACCCCTGCATGTAAGGCAGCGCCACATTGGCGATGGTGGAGTCCAGCGCCTGCATCAGCGTCGCGATCATCAGGCAGACGGTGATGATGCCTCTGTTGGGAACTTCCGTTGCTGCATCTTCGGCCATTAGAACAGGTCCGAGAGATGCCGGTGATGATTCGTGTCGATGGAAACTTCCGTGCTCATTCCAGCACGCAACGGTAAATCATTGGGTCCGGAGAGAATTTTAATCCGCACCGGAATGCGCTGTACCACTTTTACCCAGTTGCCGGAGGAATTCTGAGCAGGCAGCACCGAGAATTCAGAACCGGAAACCGGGGCGATGCTCTCCACCTCGCCCTTCCAGCTTTGGCCGGGATAGGTATCAACGGTGATGTTGACGCTTTGGCCAGTCCGCACCCAGGTGAGCTGGTCTTCCTTTGGCTGGGCGGTGACATACACGTCACTGTCCGACACCAGCCCGAAAGCCGCGGTGCCAGCGGGCAGCAACATGCCGGGCTGCAATTGCTCAACCTGGGTAACATAACCTGAAAACGGTGCGTTCACCACGCTGTGGCTCTGGTTGAGCAAAGCCTGGTTGAGATTGGCCAAGGCGCTTAAATATTCCGGGGTTTTTGTGGGGTCGATATCCGGGTCGCCGCTCAGCTTTGCCAATTGCTGCCCGGCGGCGGCTTGCATCTGCGCCAGCTTGGCCTGGTCGCCCTGAAGGGTAAA
>JAGWIE010000335.1 GCA_028866445.1 Rhodospirillales bacterium
ATTGTAAAGCGCGGTTGGAAGCTGGTGGCGACAGCGCGCAACCTGGCGCAGATTGAAGACATTGCCGCGCTGGACAGGAAAAATGTGCTGGCGGTGGCGCTGGATGTGACCGACCAGGCGCAGATTGACGCAGCGGTGAAAGCGGCCAGGGAAAAATTCGGGCGGATTGACGTGCTGGTGAATAATGCCGGTTATGGCTACCAGAGCTCGGTGGAGGAAGGCGAAGAGGCGGAGATCCGCGCGCAGTTTGACACCAATGTGTTCGGGCTGTTCGCGCTGACGCGCGCTGTGCTGCCGGTGATGCGCGCGCAGAAAAGCGGGCATATTTTAAACATCACCTCAGTGGCGGGGCTGATCGGGTTTCCGGCCTCGGGCTATTATGCGGCATCTAAACACGCGGTGGAGGGGTGGTCTGACGCATTGCGGGCGGAGGTTGGGCCGCTGGGGATACACGTAACCTGCGTGGAGCCGGGGCCGTTCCGTACGGATTGGGCCGGGCGATCTTTGAAGCAGACGCCAAGCCGGATTGCGGATTACGCCGAGACGGTTGGGGCGCGGCTGGCCGGAACCAAAGAGCGCAGCGGCAACCAGGCGGGGGACCCGGTGCGAGCCAGCGATGTGATGATTGAGCTGACGCAAAAACCAGGCGCGCCACGCCACATTGTGCTGGGCGCCTGGGGATTTGAAGAGGTGGTGAAAACCCTGAAATTCCGGCTGGATGAAATTATCGGGCAGAAAGAGCTTTCAGTTTCGGCTGATTACCCGGCAGACTAAAACTGCCGGGCAAGCTGTTTTTATTCTGCCGGGGCGCGGTTGAAGCGGGGAGCTGGCGCGCCAATGGGCAGAATGACACGGCCGTGGGTTTCATTAATGATCTCGGCGGCGCCAAGGTAAAACGCCAGCAGCGCGGTAAGGAGCCCGCCATAGCCACCCAGCGTGCCGAGCGAGGCTATGCCGAGAATGTTGGCAAAGCCCAGCAGCCCGAAAGTTATCCACAAAACCAGAAACACCAGGAATAAAGCCCGGTTGAGGGCGAAGCTGGCGATCCACATGGCGAAGGTGAACGCGCCCCAGGCCAGCAGATACCAGCCAACGGCGGCGGGTGGGACGCCTTTGGCGAAGAATTCCACAAACAGCGCGAAGCTCCACCAGAAGGCACCGTAAGAGCAGAAGGCGGCAAAGCCGAAACTATTACCCTTGGCCATTTCCATAAGCCCGGCGCAGAATTGCGCGGTGCCGCCAAAGGCAATGGCCATGGCCAGCACAAGCGGGGTGGATGTGCCGGGCAGAAAACCGGCATTGATGAGGCAGAGGAGCCAGGTGGTGAGGGCAAAACCAAAAAGCCCGAGCGGGGCGGGGTTGGCGAGCTTCATCTTATTATTCCTCCATGCAAACAATGTTATTCATCGTTCGTGACAGGCTTTGGCGCGAAGCGTTGCGCTACAACTGAGGCTTATCGCAGGTTGCGGTGTGAAGAAGAAGTATTTTGGTGCGAGCTTAGCTTGGGGTTGCTTGTGCGGGCAGCAGGATATGCTGCAAAGCGGCGACGAGGCCGTCCATCATCTTATCCGTGTGCTTCGGCCCTGGGGTAAAGCGCAGACGTTCCGTGCCCCGCGGCACTGTTGGGTAATTGATGGGGGTGGCGTACATGCCGAATTCCCGGATGAGGCGCATGGAAACCTCGGTCGCGCGGGCGGCGTCGCCGATCATCAGCGGCACGATGTGGGAATTGCTGTCCATCACCGGCAACCCGGCGGCGCGGAACTTGGCCTTCAGCGTTTCCGCGCGGTTGAACAGCAGCGCGCGCAAAGCATGGTCTTGTTTCAGGATGCGGATGGCGGTGAGGGCCGCGGCGACGGTGGGGGGCGGCAGGGCGGTGGTGAAGATGAACCCGGCGGCGACGGAGCGGATATAGTCCAGCACCTTGAAATCGCCCGTTATATAGCCGCCATGGCAGCCGAAGCCCTTGGCCAGCGTGCCTTCGATAATGGTGATGCG
>JAGWIE010000336.1 GCA_028866445.1 Rhodospirillales bacterium
TTCAGCGGGTTGCCGCGCCAGTTTACCTCGCCGGAGGTGGGCTTCAGCAGCCCCGCGACGATGCGCAGCAGCGTGGATTTGCCCGAGCCCGAGCGGCCGAGCAGGGCGACGATTTCGCCCTCCTGCAACGTCAGATCCACATCGTCCAGTACCACGAGGTCCGCACTGGAATCCTTATGGTAAGCTTGGCGGCAATTGCGCACGGAAATGAGCGGCGTTGTAATCTGGTCCATGGCGGTTACCCCAGCGTGGTGCGGCGGACGGCATATGCGTAAAGCGGCCGCCAGAGAATACGGTTAAAGAAGATCACGAAGCAGGCCATGACCACAACACCCAGCACCACGCGCGGGGTGTTGCCCGCCGCCGTGGCCTCCGCGATATAGGCGCCGAGCCCTTGGGCGGCGAGTTGATGCTGGCCCCAGCTTGCAACTTCGGCGACGATGGAAGCATTCCACGCCCCGCCAGAAGCCGTGAGCGCGCCGGTGATGAAGTAAGGCAGGATGCCGGGGATCATCACCTTGCGCCACCACAGCCAGCCATGAATGTGGAAATTCGCCACGGCCTCTTTCATGTCTCCCGGAAAGGCGGCGGCCCCGGCGATGACGTTGAACAGCACATACCATTGCGTGCCGATGAGCATGAGCGGTGTCAGCCAGATATTCGGGTTCACGTTGAAATAGACAATGGCCAGCACCACCGGCGGGAACAGCAGATTGGCGGGGAAGGCAGCCAGAAACTGGGCGATAGGCTGGGCGATGCGCGTGGCAGCGGGGCGCAGGCCGATCCATACCCCGATGGGAACCCAGATGAGGGAGGCGACGATCATCAGCACCGTGACGCGAATGGCGGTGTAGAGGCCCATCAGCAGGGCGGTGAAGAGGTCGTGCCAATGCAGCGTGGTGGAGACGTATTGCACGATGTGAAACGCCGCATAGATGGCGACAGCAGCGATCATCACGAACCACAGCCCGTCCATCATGCGGGAGGGTTCGCTGGTTTCGTCCACTTGGCCAGGCTGGCGAAACGAGAGGCGCAGGCGGAATATTGTGCCGAAAACCCCGCCAATGGCCTCGCCGATGGTGCGGAACAAGGCGGTGCGGCGCAGCAGCTTTAGCATCCAGGGTTCAGGGCCGGAGATGGCGGCCGTGGTCTCGAACCGGAATTTGCCCGACCAGGCAACCAGCGGCCGAAACAGCAATTGGTCGTACAGCAGAATCACCACAAGCATGGCCAGAATAGCGTAGATGATGGCGGGCAGATCTTCCTTTGCCAGCGCCACCGCCACATAGGAGCCAATGCCGGGCAAAGTGAACTGGGTGTTGCCTACAGTCACGGCCTCAGACGCCACCACGAAGAACCAGCCGCCGGACATGGAAAGCATGGTGTTCCAGACGAGGCCCGGCATCGCGAAAGGCACGTCCAGCTTCCAGAAGCGCTGCCAGGGGGAGAGGCGGAAACTGCGCGAGGCTTCCTGCAAATCATCCGGCAATGTGGTGAGGGATTGGTAAAAGCTGAAGGCCATGTTCCAGGCCTGGCTGGTGAAGATCACGAATACTGAGGCCAGCTCTGCCCCCATCACCTTGCCGGGGAAAAGATGCAGGAAGAACACGGTGGTGAAGGTGAGAAAGCCCAGAATGGGCACGGATTGGAGAATATCCAGAATGGGGATGAGCACCATGCCCGCCCTACGGGATTTGGCGGCGAGCGTGGCGTAAGTGAAGGTGAAGGTGAGTGAGAACAGCAAGGCCGCGAACATGCGCGCGGTGGAGCGCAGCGCATAATAAGGCAGCCAGGCCGGGCTAAGGTGGATCGGCGTGTTTTGGATTTGTGCGATGGGCGTGCCAATGGTGGTGCGGCCAACCTCAACCAGGGCGATGAGTAGCCCCATGACGATGAGCAGCGCCGCACCATCGAAGCGGTTGGGTACGCGGTGCCCAGCCAGGGCAGGAGGGGTGTAATTACGCATCTGTCCGCCTGGCTTCGGGTGAAGGAT
>JAGWIE010000029.1 GCA_028866445.1 Rhodospirillales bacterium
CACCGTGGAGAAAGTCGCCCCCACTGGCTCGCGCGTGCTCATCTCGGGGCCGCCAGGGGCGGGCAAGGAGGTTGTGGCGCGGATGATCCACGCCAAATCCCGCCGCGCCGAAGGGCCGTTCGTGGTGATGAACTGCGCCATTCTGGCACCGGAAAAATTCGAGGCGGAGCTGTTTGGCGTCGAAGCTGGACCAGAAACCCCGCGCAAGCAGGGCGTGCTGGAACGCGCACATGGCGGCACCCTGCTTCTGGATGAAGTTTCCGAATTACCCCTGGAGATGCAGAGCAAAATCGCCCGCGTACTGCAGGACCAAAGCTTTGAGCGTGTGGGTGGGGCCACACGGGTGAAAGTAGATATCCGCGTGCTGGCCACCACGGTGAAGGATTTGCAGGCGGAAATTGGGGAGGGCCGCTTCCGCGAAGACCTCTATTATCGCCTCGCGGTGGTGCCGCTGCGCGTACCGGCCTTGAAGGAGCGGCGGGAGGATATTCCAGCCCTCGCTAACCAGTTTCTCAGCCATGCGGCGGAAATCTCCGGCCTGCCCGCGCGCAGCCTGGCATCAGACGCCGTGGCGGCCTTGCAGGCGCATGACTGGCCCGGAAATGTGCGCCAATTGCGTAATGTGATGGACTGGCTGATGATTATGCGCTCCGGCGAGCCTGGGGAACAGTTCCATGCCGAGCACCTACCCACCGAACTAGCCGCCCACGCCCCTCGTGCTTTGGCAATAGACCCGGCAGCGGATGTGATGGCGCTGCCGCTGCGTGAGGCGCGGGATGTGTTTGAAACCCAATACCTCCAGGCGCAGCTTTTGCGTTTCGGCGGCAACATCTCGCGCACGGCGAATTTTGTCGGCATGGAACGCAGCGCGTTGCACCGCAAGCTGAAACAGCTTGGCATTGGCGCCGCTGAGGATAAGGTCGCTTAGAAACTGTCCATAGTCTATTGTGGCGAGTTCTGAAACAGTTTCTGACTAATCCTTATAAACCGGAATCGTAATAACGGCGCGCAGGCCTGGGTGATTATCCTGCAAATGCAGCGTGCCGTTATGAAGCTGCGCTACAGCAAGAACCAAAGCCAGCCCCAGCCCCGAGCCTTGAGTGCTGCGCGCCGCCTCGCCACGGAAAAACCGCTCCGTTGCGCGCAACCTGTCCTGCTCGGCAATTCCCGGCCCACGGTCCGCCACCACAATCTGCACCATGCCATCCACCACCTTCGCGGTAAAACTGATGACTGTGAGAGATTCTGAAAACTTTAAAGAATTATCGAGAAGATTGACAACAGCCTGCTGAATCAAATCGCGGTCAGCCCAAACCGGCAACGGCGTTTCAATTTCGGTATGCAGCACAATCTGCTTTTCTTCCGCAACGGCGCGGTAAAGTTCGTCCATATCCGTTAACACCGGGGTGAGGTCGATGCACGCAAAGGCCGCGCGGCGCGAGCCCACTTCAATCTCTGAAATCCGCAGCAGCGCCTCGAACACCGCAACAATCCCGTCCAGATCCAGGGTCGCCCGGTCGATCGCTGCCTGCATTTCATCCTTGGTGCTGGCGTGAAGTGCCGCATCTTCCAACCTGGCGCGCGCGCGCGTTACCGGCGTACGTAAATCATGCGCAATGGCATTGGAAACCTGCCGTACCCCGTCCATCAACCTGGCGATGCGGTCCAGCATCTCATTAATGGTCACCGCCAATTCATCGAATTCGTCCCCCACACCGCTCACCGGCACGCGGCGCGAAATATCGCCGCGCGCAATGGCGCTGGTGGTGGCGGAAATATCCTTGATTGTGCGGCGGAACAGCGAGCGGATGAGCAGGGCACCCATAACGCCAAGCGCGATCATCAGGCTTAGCGCCCAGATCAACCCTGCGCGCAGCACATCGCGCAATTCCAGCCGGGCCTGCATATCCCGCCCCACCAGCAACTTCATGCCGCCAGGAAGTTGTTGCACATTCAGCAACGCAACGGAGGACACCCCCCGCCGCGTCACCGGCAGCTCATACCAGACATTGTCGCGCGTCAGCCCCGCCGGCCAGTGGTCGAGATTACCTGTGAGAATTTGGCCAGTGGCACTCATCAGCAGATAAATGCCATCCTCATCCGATGAGCTGGTCAGCCTGTCTTGAACAGCCTCCTCAAGCGAAGGCAATCCACCAATCTCCTGATGCTCCAGCAGAGTTTGCGCGTCGTTATGAATCGCGTTCTGCACCTGGTGTTGCAGCAACCCGAGCGTCGAATACCATAACGCCACCGCCAGCACGAAGGCGGAAAGGCCAAACACCACCGCGTAAACCAGGGCAAACCGCACCCCGGCCGAGCGGAACAATGCCCTGCGCCTACGTGCGGAGGCGGATGCTGGCCCAGTTCTGGCCATCGGTTTTCCTGCCAGCTTTAAATATCTTCCGCGCGCAACATGTAGCCAGCATTGCGGACCGTATGCAGCAGCGAGGTATCGAACGGCTTATCAACCTTCTGGCGCAACCGCGAAATATGCACATCAATCACATTGGTTTGCGGGTCGAAATGATAATCCCACACGCCCTCCAGCAGCATGGTTCGCGTCACTACCTGGCCGGCATGGCGCATCAGATATTCCAGCAACCGGAACTCTCTTGGCTGCAAATCGATCTTCTGCGCGCCACGGCGGACAGAGCGGGACAGGAGATCCATCTCCAAATCGCCGACCAGGAGCCGTGTCGCCGGGCCATCGCTCTTACCGCGACGGGTTAATGCTTCAACCCGCGCCAGCAGCTCCGCGAACGCAAAAGGCTTGGTGAGGTAGTCGTCACCTCCCGCCTTCAAGCCTTTCACCCGATCGTCCACCTGGCCAAGTGCCGAGAGAAACAGCACGGGCGTGGTGTTGTCCTGCCCGCGTAATGTCTCAAGCAAACGCAAACCGTCTATGCCACCGGGCAGCATACGATCCAGAATAATGGCATCGAAATTTTCAGAGGCCGACAGAAACAATCCATCACGCCCATTATCGGCATGTTCCACCGTGTGCCCCGCTTCGCGCAGGCCCTTCAGAACAAACCCTGCCACATCCTTGTCGTCCTCAACGACGAGTATCCGCATCTCTACTCCCCTATTTGTTCCGGCCGCCGCCCAACAATGACCGGCAAATGGAATATATGTGCATTTTCCTGTACCCCAAGGACCACTTTTCGTCCTGGTGCCATCGAAGCTATCGCACGGGTGAGACCATCGGCACCTGAAATCGCCTCTCCGTTCACCGTAACAATCACGTCGGACTGAGACAAGCCCGCCTCATCCGCCGGTCCTCCGGGCTCCAAACCGGTTATCTCAGCCCCCGGGCTGCCGTCCTGCGGGTCCTCCACAGAGACGCCAAGCCAGCCCCGCGCCACCGCGCCATGGGCAATAAGCTGGGCCACAATCGGCGCCGCACTATCGCTCGGAATGGCAAAGCCAATGCCAACAGATCCGCCGGAAGGCGAGACTATTGCTGAGTTTATGCCAATCACCCCACCCTCCATGTTAAACGCTGGCCCACCGGAATTGCCGGGGTTTATCGGCGCGTCCAGTTGCAGAAAATGGTTGAACGGCCCCTCCCCAATATCCCGCCCCTCGGCAGAAATAATCCCGAGTGTAAAGGAGTTGCCGAGGGCAAAGGGATTGCCCGCCGCCAGCACCCAATCACCGATTTGTACGTTAGCAGAATTGGCCCAATGGGCTGGCTGAAGCAGTTTAGATGAATGAATTTTAATGACAGCGATATCGGTCAGGTCATCTGCCCCGACCAATTGTGCGGTTAATTTTTTGCCATCATCCAATGTTACCGTTATTTGCGCAGCCCCCTCAATAACGTGGTCATTGGTCACAATTAGCCCGTTGGGGCTAATAATGAGGCCTGAACCAGCGGCTTCGGTTAAGGGGGGCGTGGCCTTGCCCGCGCGCAACGGTGCTATCTTTCCACCTTGGCCGCCCGATGCTTCCGTAACTGTGATGCCAACCACGCTGGGTGCCACCATTTTTACCAGCGGAGCAAGCGAATGTGGCGCCCCCTGAAACAGACTGAATTGCGCGCACGCCGCCACTGGAGTCGCCCATAATAAACTCAGCGCCAGAACCCGCCACAGCATCATCGCTTCAAAGCCTCCGCAGGCGAACGCTCCGCCTGGCTGCTTTTGCCATGCTGGCGGGTTTTGCGCCAACACGCCAAATGGTTGCGCTTAACCTACAATTATAGTCCAATTCAGATTGCCTATAGTTGAAAATACCACATCGCCTTACGACGTGTCCCTGATATAGCAGGAGGCTGAAATGAGTCCGAAACGCAGCGATCCATCTTCCATCGATCTGGATTACCTGAAGACCGAATTTGAAAAATTCCGCGCCGGGTTGGGCGATACCGCGGTTAAGATGGGCGGTAGTGCCAATGCAGCGTTAGAGCAGATCACCGAATATCTGAATGGTGGCAATCTTTCCTCGCGCGTGGCCTCCATAGAGGAGGAGCTGGAAATTTTGGCAGCCCGCCTTAAAGGCACCGGCAAGGATGCCGTGGCGAAGCTGGAAACAGAAGTCAGCTCACGCCCGCTTGCCTCCCTTGCTGTTGCCTTCGGCTTAGGTGTGCTCGCCTCCGGCCTTTTGCGTCGCGGCTAATTCCGAATGAACCTTGCCCGCCGCACGAGCTTTTTAGGTAAGAGCATTGCCCTTTGGGTGGCTATAACCATGGTGGTTTTGTGCGTGGCGATGGGCGCGTTGGGGTTGCTCATCGCGGCATTCATTGTCTGGCTTAGCCACCTTCTGGGCTTCGCCGCCGCCGCCGCCATCGCGGGTGGAATCCTGCTGGTTTTCGCGGCCATCATTATGGGTGTTGGCGCATTCGCACTTCGCCGCCGGAACGCGCGCCTGCCTAGCCTCACATCGGAAGCCCTTGGCATGGCAAGCTTTGGGATGCGGATGGCGGCCTTCGTCATCCGGCGAGACCCCAGCAAGGCGCTGCTTGCCGCAATGCTCGCCGGTGCGGTGGCTGAGCATTTCTCTCGCAGCCGCTCTAAGGAATAAACCCTCCCCAGAAGGGGAGGGTTTATGCGGAGCCTCTACTTGGTGTTGTTGGCGGCCGCCTGAAGGTCCGCGGCATGGGCCAGAATCCGGTCTTCCAATCCCGTGGCGATGGAGGGATCAGCCGGTGTGTCCACCCATTGGCCACCCTCCTGGTCCTGCTCGAACACACTCACCTGGATAGCATCGGCCGTAAGCGTCTTACCCAGAATATAAGCATTGGCCTTAAAGCGCGTGCCAGGTGCGGAAGGCGGGCTGTACCAATCGGTGATGATAACCCCGCCGAACGGGTCAGCCGAGACTAGCGGCATAAAGGAGAGGGTATCCAGCGTCGCGCGCCACAGAAAGGCGTTTACTTGGATATTGGTGTTGGCCCCGGCATTGCCGCTGGCCCCCTTGCCCAGGGTGAACAAGGTTCCTGAACCCGCGGGAGCGGCGCCAAGCCCACCTTCCTCATAATTATTTACTTGCGGGGTGGAGGTTTTTATCCCGCCGCAGGCGCTGAGCGACAGCAAGCTGACGGCCAAACCAGCGGGGACGGCGATACGTTGAATAATCCTCAATTCTGCTCTCCAAGCCCGAAACTGCTTGCTGTTTAGCCTTCAACCCTTGTCACGCCAAGGGCTGGGTGGGGCACAGCCAAAACCCACACCAAAAAACAAGAAAGGGCGGCGGTTGCCCGCCACCCTTTCTGTCAGAACTCGAGTACTTGTTCAGGCGGTTACCACTTAAGGGTGGTGCCCACGGCGATGATCTGCTCATGCACATTAGAGCGCACACCCGCGACAGTGGTTGGCTGGTGCTGCTGGCCATACAGATATTGCACGAAGAAGTTGATCGGCTTGGCCAACTGATAATTGGCGCCAACCGCCACGCCGTTTTCGTTCAACGTGCGGGCGGTGCCGCTCTTGCCGGGAACATAGGCACCGGAAGATTGCTGGTTGAAATAAGAACCGCCCAGCGTGTACGGCCCGATATTATAGGACGCGCCGACAATGTAACCGAGCGCGTTACGCGCACCCTTCGGCTTGAAGTAGTAGCTGTCTTCCAGCTGGCCAGTCTTGATGTTGGCACCGACGGTAAGGCCCGCATAGGTTGTTTGTGCACCAGCCTCGAACACGGCCAGCTCGTCATAACCATGCGGGGCGCTGGCACCATAGCTGCCATTGGTGCTGCTCAGCG
Organism: Rhodospirillales bacterium; assembly: GCA_028866445.1. Taxonomy (GTDB): domain Bacteria; phylum Pseudomonadota; class Alphaproteobacteria; order Acetobacterales; family Acetobacteraceae; genus Acidocella. The sequence goes on from JAGWIE010000029.1 coordinate 6,205, forward strand.
GCGCGCCGTGCAGGTAACCGATGGAGATTTTGTTGTCGAAGGCGTCAACCTTCTCTTCATAGGAAACCGCCATGTCCAGCGTATTCCGGCGGCGGCCATTGCTGCCACCGGCAATCGAGGTCGCGGCGGAGCCATTGGCGCTGCCGGGGCTGTCCTGGCCTTCCTTAATGCCATTGGAGCTCGGCTCGAAACCGATAATGCCGGAGAGCTTGCCGTCCAGCACTTCAACAGCCGGGCTCTCATACACAATCTTGCTGGTTGTATAGAGATGGCTAGAGTCAGCGTAGACGAACTGCCCAGGGCTGCTCGGCAGTATATTGAAGGGGCCGCCATCTGCATTAAACTGCGCGCCATCGCCGAAATTCTCGATCACGCCGGCCTGAGCCAGGGTGAAGGCGGAGTCCGTGTCGCCAAAGCGAAGGAAGCCATAATCAGACGTGCCGATATAGCCATAGCCACGGCGGATATAAAGCGAGCCGACACCGTTTGTGCCGGTGTCGCTGGGGTTCGCCCGAACGCCCGCATTCGAGGTCGTGGTGCGCAGCTCAAACTGCACGCCGTACATGATGCCATTCAGCGTCTGTGCATCAAAACCGGGCAGCAGGCGGAAATCGCCGAAGGTGGAAACGCTGTTCAGCTTATAGCCCTGCGCATCGCTGCCCATGTTACTGGCGCCGTACACGCCCAGGCCGAACTGGAAATAGCCATTCAGGTGAACAACCACGCTACCCGGTGCCGCAACCGGTTTGGCTGGCTGGGCGAAAGCCGTACCCGCGGCAAGCAGAGTGGCCGCGGAGGCCAAAAGCAGTTTGCGCATCTTCATCTCCTTTTCGCCGAATACGGCGTTTATTAAAGCCCGTGAGGTTCCCAATTACGCGCTAGCGGCATCATCCGCCCGCAGTCTCGGCGGTGCTTAAATATCCATCAAAGAACGGAAGCAATGCCGTAATTCCCCGTGCATTTGTTATTCAGGCGAGTGTGGCTGAGGCGCAACATCTATATTGCATTTATGTTAAATTAATAACTGTCAAATCGCTGAATTTATCATCAAATATTTCAAATTGATGACACATACGCTATTATTTCTCTACTATTTTTATAGTTATTTATGTGTCCTGATTTCAGATATAGCTTGCAGAGTAAACCAGCCCCATAATCTTCTAAAAAAACGCCTCAATCGCCCCGGCACCCGCGCATCGCGGGGGCAGCACGCGCACCCGTTGGCCGGTAATCCCCCCCAGGCCGCAAGGCTTTGCCCGCCCGGCCTGCCGCGCCAGTTTCAACCACCCCAAAACACCCAACCAATGCGCGCCAGGATGGGAGGCTGTCGGGAATACAGGAGAGATGAAAACCAGGTCCACGCCCGCAAGGCGCGCCTTTGCAAGCTGCGCTGCATCATGCGCCGAGGCGCTGCGCAGCCCCCGCTTACCGCCCTTCGCCGGGGTGCCACCGCGCAAATGCAGCCCCGCCCCCAGCGCCGCCGCCAGCCGCGCATCCCCGGCGATGATGAGCACGAGCCGCCGCGCCCGGCAGATCCGCGCCACCGCGCACGCCAGCCTGGCGCGGTCAGGGTGGGAATCATGGCGGAACACCACGCCACACAACCCCACCGGTAGCCGCTTGATGATCGGCAGCGGGTCTGGCGTGCGATATTCATCGGTAAAAAACCAAAGCGGAGGCAGACCGGCGCGGCGGCGCTTTACCACCCGCCCCCAGGCGATTAACCGTGAATCCATGCCCAACCCTAGCCCGATTGCACAGAATCTCGAAACCATCCGCGCCCGCATCGCGGCAGCCGCCCGCGCCGCCGGGCGTAACCCGTCTGACATTATCCTTGTTGCCGTCAGTAAAACCCACCCGAAGGCAGCGGTGCTGGAGGCGATGGCCGCCGGCGCCTTCGTCTTTGGTGAGAACCGGGTGCAGGAAGCAGCGGAAAAATTCCCCATCGCCGGGGCAAGTCTGCGCATCATCGGCGGGCTGCAAACCAACAAGGCCGAACAGGCGGTTCGCCTCGCTGATAGCATCGACAGCCTGGACCGCCCGCGTCTGGCGGACGCCATCGCCAAGGCCGCCGATGCAATGGGCAAATTACCGGAACTGCTGGTGCAGGTGAATATCGGCGACGAGCCACAAAAATCCGGCATCCCGGTAGCGGAGGCCGATGCCTTCATCCGCGCCATGCGGGCCCGCTTCGGCGAGGCGCTGAAAGGGCTGATGTGTATCCCGCCGGAAGCCGAAGACCCCGCGCCGCATTTCCGCAAACTCGCCGCCATGGCAGATATTCACGGCCTGGCGGTGCGGTCCATGGGCATGTCGGCGGATTACGCGGCGGCCATCGCCGCCGGGGCCACACATATCCGCATCGGCTCCGCCCTGTTCGGCCACCGTAGGTTGCCGGGCTGAATCGCCGCCAATACGCCGGTTCGCACGCCGCTCCATAAGATTTAATGATTTAAATTAGCCATATCAGGCCCGTTTCACGCTATGGGGCACTGTGCGGCTGTGGTTTTTCGCTGTATCTGCAAGCCTATATTTCTCTTGCCCGTTGGAGTTCAGCTTCCCGGTGATCAGATTATCGGTCCCGTTCCGCCAGGCCTTATCGCGCCTGACCCTGCCCGTGATGCTGGTGTTCTCACTCGGCTGCGTGCTGATCGGCCGGGCTGACCAGAATTTCGCGGATCATCTGAGCGCCGCGCTGGATGATATTCTCGCTCCTGCCTACATGCTTGTCTCCGGCCCCATCCAGGCAGCAGAACACGGCACCGGCGAAATCGGGCATTTATTCTCACTCAGTGCTGAAAACGAACAATTGCGCGAGCAAAACACAGAATTGCTGCAGTGGCAGGAGGTGGCGATGGCGCTCGCGGCGCAAAACGATGCGCTGAAGGCGACTTTGCATTTCATGCCTTCGCCCACGCCGGAATTTTCAACCGGCGAGGTGGTGGCGGATCTCGGCGGGGTTTATGCGCGCTCGGTGCTGGTGCTTATTCCCCCCGCCAATGGCAACCCACAAAACCTGGTGGGCGCCATCGCGCTGGATGGCCGGGGCCTCGCCGGACGCGTTGTGGATGCCGGCAGCCGTTCCGCCCGGGTTCTGTTAATCACGGACATAAACAGCCGCATTCCCGTTGCCATCGGCACCAGCGGCGCGCCCGCCCTTATGGTCGGCAACAACGCTCTGGATCCATCTTTGCTATACTGGTCGCCCAGCCAACCGCCTGCTGAAGGTGCCATGGTGCTCACCAGTGCTGAGGGCGGGGCCTTTCCGCCCGGTCTGCCTGTGGGCGTGGTGCATTATAACCAGGACAACCAGCCGGAGGTTCTGCCGCTGGCCGATCTTGATGGGCTGCGCCTGCTGCGCCTGTTCAGCTACACAGACAAACTCCCCGCGCTCACACCCATTCCACACACCGCACCAACAATGGCGGCTAAGACGCACGCGCGGAAGCACTGAGCCTTGGCCCGTGGCTCCACCTTGCGCCGGCCTGCCCGCCGGTGGCGCCAGCTTGATGCCGCGTCGCGCTGGATTTTCCCCTGCGCCACCCTCATCTTCGGCCTGTTCATCATCGGTATGCCTTTTGGTCTTCCCGGCCAAGCAGCGCTGCGGCCCATTTATGCCTTGGCATGCGTATATTTCTGGTCGCTCTACCGGCCTGCCTCCATGCCTGCCCCGCTCGTTGCATTGTGCGGTCTGCTGCTGGACCTTCTGGGCCTGTCACCATTCGGGGTTTGGGCAGTGCTATTGCTTCTGCTGCAATGGGTCACGCTGCTGCTGCGGCGCAAATTGGTTCCGGCGCGCTTCCTGCTTGTGTGGGCAGCCTTCACCGCCCTGGCTTCGGCAAGCGCAACCCTGGCCTGGGTGGCGTCATCGGCCATTAATCTAACCTGGCTGCCCACCACGCCGCTGGTGTTTCAATGGCTGCTCGCGGCGGGGTTATACCCTGGCCTCGCGGCATTGCTTATCAAGGCGCATCGCGGCCCGGCAGCGGTTGAGCTGGCATGAAGCGTGATGCAAAAAATCGCACCTCGTTTTCGCGCCGGGCCTTGCTCATCGGC
>JAGWIE010000030.1 GCA_028866445.1 Rhodospirillales bacterium
ATGACCGGCTTGCAGTTCAGCCACGGAAGCGGGGTTGTGCACCGGGATATCAAACCCGCCAACATCATGCTGACCAAGGCGGGCGAGGTGAAGATCGCGGATTTCGGCATCGCGCGGATCGAAAGCAGCTCGATGACCCAGGCGGGCACGATGCTGGGCACGCCTTCCTACATGTCGCCTGAGCAGTTCATGGGCCAGACCGTGGATGCGCGCACGGATATCTATTCCTCCGGTGTCATGCTGTACCAGCTTCTCACCGGCGAAAAACCGTTCGATGGCGGGCTGACGGCCATCATGCACAAGGTGCTGCATACTGAGCCGCCAGCACCCTCCGCACTTTCCGTCTCCGTAACGCCTGCCCTGGATGCGGTAGTGAAAAAGGCGATGGCAAAACGGCCGGAAGACCGTTTTGATTCCGCTACGGATTTTGCCCAGGCGCTGCGCGAGGCGCAGGACGCGAAACCAGCTGCTGCCGAAAGCTTCAGCCTGGGACTAGATGATTTCAGTGATGGCGAGGCGACGATGGTTGCACCCCGCCGCCCGGCGCAAGCAGCCGCCACGCCCTTACCGGCATCACCCGCTGCCGGGAAAAAAGGGCCGGGCGCGATGCTACTCGGCGGGGGCGCCATTGCATTACTCGCCATTCTGGGTGGCGGTGGCTATGTGCTGTTCGGCGGCCACAAACAGGCCGCGCCTCAAACAGTGGCACAGACTGAGCCAACCCAGCCAGCACCTACCCAACAGCAACCCGCAGCGCCAACGTCAGCGCCGATGAGTGCCGCCCAGCGCCAGCCCACCCTGACCGCCACGCTCGGTGCGCTGCCTTGCACATTATTGAACGCCACTTCTCAAAGCGTTCTCACCGGCCTCGCCGGGGCAGGCGCGCCACAGGCAGCGCTAACCTCGGCACTCCAATCTTTGCCCAGTAGGCAGAGTGTGACCAATCAGATCCAGACCATCGATGGACCCTATTGCGCAGTGCTGGATGCCGTGCGCCCTTACCATCCGCTTTTCGCGGCAGCGGGCAACACGCTTAGCCTGGCGCTGGCTGGCGGCAAAACAACACTGCGCGACGGCGATCTCATCACCATTGACCAAACCATGCCGAATTTCAGCGGCTATCTGGAGACGGATTATTTCTCTTCCGATGGCACGGTGGTGCATCTCTATCCCACCGCCACGGATGCGGCACGGCAATTCCCCGCTGGTGCGGCAAAGGTTTTAGGCGATCCCGCCCATGGGGGCGCCAGTTGGCAGGTGAGCGCGCCTTACGGCACGGATATGATCATCAGCATCGCTTCTTCCACACCGCTTTTCAACAAGCTTCGCGCGCAGGGCGAAAATGCGACTGATTATCTGCCCGCTTTGCGAATGGCATTGCAAAACGCCGCCTCCAACGGCGCGCAAATTTCAGTCGCGGCGATACCGGTGGTAACGCTGCCGAAAAGCGGCGGTTAAGACGCATTCTCAATTAAATATTTGATTTTAACCGCGCGCACGCTGTAAGACTTTAAAATTGGCGCGATATGAGACGCATTCTCACTAGGTAACGATTTGTTACTGTTAAACGCCTTTTGTAACGCCAAACGCCAGGGTGTACTCTTTTATCTCGGGAGGAGACTGTTAAGGTCTGTGGTGTCTTCGTAGTCAAAGACATCAATATTAAAAGAAAGCTGATCACATGAAAGCACTCTTTACCGCTTGCGCGATGCTTGGCCTTGGCATTGCTGCGGCACAGCCGGCCTTCGCAGATAACACGCCCGGCACCGCTTCCGCCGTGCAATCCGCCTTTGCTGGCGTTTCCCAGCAACATTACACGGTCTATGTGCTGCCGGGCCCGATGGGTTTTGTTGGGCCGGATAAGCAGACCCACGATTCAATCGCTCCTTCAACGTTCGTGCTTAAAGTTGGAACGCCGGTTACCTTCACCGTGGTGAATTTTGATGACGGCAGCCACACGATTACCGCACCTGGCCTCGGCGTGAACATCGTGATCAAGCCTGGCACGGATGAAGCCGATGGCAGCATCAAACCCGCCGTGACCACCTATACCTTCACTCCGACCAAGAAGGGCCTGTTCCACTGGAACTGCATGATGACCTGCGATGGCCCGAGCCATTGGGCGATGTCCGCGGGTTTCGACGGCCCCGGCCGTGATGGGTACATGGGCGGCACGTTCAACGTACTCTAAGCTGTAACGGCTTGGTACAAACGAAAACCCCGCCGGTTGTGGCGGGGTTTTTTTATGCGCTGGCAAGCCCGCCCGTTCGATAACATAGGCAAAGCCGCTTGCCCGTTATGAGCATCGCCTGTTTCTGCGGGCAGGCAGGCATGGCAACAGGCACCGTCGGCAAAGGCGAACTCGCCAGCGGCGTCAGCCAGAAATTCGGCATGTTGGCGATGAAGCCCTCGCGAAGTTGGCTGATTTCCGCGTCGGTTTTGCCAATGGCTCCGGCGTTGAAAAAGCGTGGGTCGCGGGTGAAAATAAGATAGGCTTGCGTCTCATTCAACATCAGCTCCGTCAGGCTGGTGTCGTAACCTTGGCGACCAAGAAACCCGGTGAACGCCGCTCGGTCATCCGGCGTCAGGCTGGCCCAGAACTGCTCCACGTAATGGCGGTACTTTGGAACAGTGTAGAACGCCCCATGAGAAATTTCATGCCGCAGAATCACCGCGCGCATTTCAGGCGGAACATCGCCTCCCGCTGCTGGCAGCGTGATGATGGCGCCATTCGCCCCTGGGACAAGCCAGCCGAGCTGACGCAGAAGCCGCTTCAACCATAATTCCTGAGGATTAAGCTTTATACTTTCAGATTGTGCCAAAGCAAAAAAACGCGCGAGGTCAGCCGCCTGATAGTCATGACCGTAATAATAACTCGCCACCGTATCGCCGCTCGCGGCGATGGCGGCGTTCAACGCCGCATCATCCAGCACGCGATTGTGCGGCACGCTGGCTTTTTCAACAAAGGCCGCCACACGGTCTAGCGCCAAGCCTTGCGCCTCAAGAGACGGAAAATCAATAACGACGACACTTTTATCCGGCGCCAGATAGGTCACGATGTTTGTGCAAGGCTGGGTCTGGTCGATCTCGGTTTCAGTGGCGGTGCCGATGGGCATGGGCTTTGCCCGGCCTTCCCACCAGAAAGCGCCGAACCCCGCCGCCAGCAGTAGTGTGGCGGCACCCCCCAGCCCGGCATGAAGAACAGAGCGCCGGCCTACAGGTTTCGCGGAAATGCGCCGGATAACGATGGTATCATCCTCATTACCCCGGCGCGCCCCCATGGCTGGCGGTTATTGGCCGATATTGATAATTTCGACGCGCCGGTTCTGGCGGTTCGGCGTGTTGGGCGGGGTTTGCACGGCAAGGTCTGCTTCGCCCACGCCGCTGGCTTGCAGGCGTGTGCCCGCCACACCGAATTTCGATTGCAGATAGGATTTCACCGCGTCCGCGCGCTGCTCAGAGAGCGCCTGGTTCGCATCCGCCATGCCGGTGGTGTCCGTATGGCCGACAATCTTGAAGTTGAAGGCGGCAAGCTGCTGGCTGGTGAGCGCCTGGCCAAGCTGGTCCAGCGTCGCCTTGGCCTGCGGCGTGAGGTCAGCCGAGCCTGAAGCAAAATCCACAATCAGATTGGCGGAGGGTGCGGTGGGCATCGCCTGGGGTGCGGCGGGCGCGCTCATGGCCGACATGGCCGGCATGGCGGCGGGGCTGGCCGGCATGGCGGGTGCGGGTGCCTCACCTGGAGAAATCGGCTTAATGCCGCGTGTGGTGGCGCTGAGCGTGCCGCTGGGCTTGAGCTGGTTGATGAGCTGCTGGGCGTTCGGGTTACTCTGCGCCAGAGCCGGGCCGGCAAAAGCAGCGGCAAGCAGAGCGGCTGAGAGATAGGATTTGCGCATGGTATAGAACCTCCTCGATTGCCCGGGATTGTAGCCGCGAACAGGCCGTTTGGCGAGGGCAACGATAATGCTCAAGCTGAAAGTCTTTCCACAGTCTCGGCGGTGAACATCGCCTCGTCCACCAGCACGCGGCCCTTGAGGTTGGCTGTGGAAGAGGGCATCCAGCTCGTCCAGCCCAAACGCGGCGCGCCAGCACCGCCGCCCAGGCTTAAGCCCGGAATTTCCTGCGCGGCGAGAACGAGGTTGATGGCGAAATCCGCCTCCCACCCCACATAGGCGCGGATGAGCGAGACCAAAGCGGGCAAAAGCGGCTTGTCCGGCAGCAAGGCCTCAAACTCAGGCCGTGAAAGCGGGCCGATGCGCACGATGAAGCGCGCCTGCTGGTCCCATGCGCGGGTGCCGATGGCGGCATCCACCCCCAAGGCGCAAAACGCACCGGCCACGCGGCCACGCGGCAGGCGGCTTTGCTGGTCTGGCGCGATGGGCAGCCACGCGCCCGCGAATTCCTGAATTTGCACAGGGCGGCCGAGATAATCCGCCACCATGCTGGCGAGGCGGCTGGAAGCACGCGGATGGCCAGCGAAAAACCCGGCGTAATGGCGCAGCGCATCGCCCCCAACAGCGAGGCGGCTTTCAAGATGCGCCGTGCCAAACCCGGTGAGGGCAAGAATACCAGCGCCAATCGGCTCTTCCACCCCCGCCTGCGCCGCTTGCTCGGCGGAACGGGGTAAGCGGTATTTCGCCCCGGCCAGCGCAAAGGCGGCGACGAGCCGCTGCGCCAGAAGATCGAAAAAATCCAGCACCGCGCGGGATTTTTGCCGGTGGGCCTGGGCCAGAAGCTCCGTGTACCAGCGCGGCATTTCCGCGGATGGGCCGATAAGGCCGATGAGCGTTGTTACCAGCCTGGCGCGCTTGCCAGCCAACGGAGCCTGGGCCTCCAGCACCTCAGCGGCGGGTTGGGCGAGGCTCGGCGGGGCGGCGAAGCTTATCGCGTCATCCTTGCGGCGCCCTTTGGTGGCCAGGCGCAAGAGCCGCGCCGCCGCATCAAACCGGAACAAATGCGGTGAGGCCGAGAGCCGTTCGAGGGGGGATTTAAGCGCCATGAGCTATAACAGCACCCTGGCTCCAGCGCGGGGGGGGAACTGCCGCTCGGCCTCCGGCTTGCCACGCAGCCGCACGGAGGTGCGGACGAACGAATTGATGCTGGCATGAAGGGCGAGAAACCGCGCCAACACTGTGGCCAGCAGATAAAGCCCCGCACCCTGGAAGGCGCGCTGGTCGAATTCCAGCTCCACATCCAGCCCACGGCAAAAGGCACCGAGCCGCGCCCCTGGCACGCGGGCTGTGCCAGGCCGGGCGGTAACCGAAAGCAGGGCCTCCACCGCCGCGCGAGTTTCGGCCGTGTCCCGCAAATCGTAAAGCCGCAGAATTTCCTTCAGCGCCGCCGCACCTTCTGCCCCGCCGGTAACGGAGAGATGGCCAAGGGAGAGATGCGAAATGAGCCGCCAGGCACCGCGCGCCCGGCGCTCAGGCCGCAGCGTGGGGGTGGGCGGAGAAACACAAACCATGGAGGCAATGCCCGTATGGGGTTGCAACGCCTTCAAGCCCGGGCGGCTGCCGCCGAAGGGAAGGTCCGACGGCAAATCGCGGTTCAGGCAGAGCGCCTCAACGGAGAGCACGCTGTCCAGCTTGGCCTCGGGGTCGAACCCGGTGTCGAACAGGGAAACAAAGCAATCCGTGCCGCCGAGGCTGGCCGGGCCATCCCGCCTCATGACAAGATAGGAGCCACCTTCGTTGCCTGCCTGGGCATCTGTGCGGGCCAGGCGGTAAAACGGGTGGAAGGCGCGGGTTGTGCTGTCCTGCCGCACCTCCGTGGCGCTGGAAATATTCCAGATTTCCATCACGCTGGAACGCCTGGCATCCGGCAGCACGCGGTATTCGTTGGTGGTGTGGTCCAGCGCCACCGGCTCGCAACGCTGGGCAAACAGATTAACCATCGGCGTGCAGCCGAGCGCGAACATATCCGCATCTACCGTACGCTCAAGTTCGGCGGAGGTATGGTTGAGGTAGAGAAAAATCTCCAACCGGTTGCTCTCCTGCACCATGGTTTTGGCGGCCAACCCGGCGATATCCAGAAACATGAATTTTTGCGGAAAGGCGAAATATTCACTTAGCAGGCGGAAGCCTTCAAAGCTGCGCGCGGGCCAGGGCAGCAACGCCTCCTCTGGCGCAAAACCCACCTCTTCAACCGCGCTGCCCGGCAGCAGCACCGGAGCGATGTCGTTCGGCGTATTGGCGAGCGCCACGCCCAGCGTGTGGGCGGCCATAAGCTCATAAAGCCGCAAGGCTGCCGCGCCGCCGCGCAGGAACAGGCGAAGCTTGTCCAGCCCAAGCTGGCTGAACTTTATCTCCGGGTTAAGCGTGGTGAGCACAAGGCGCAGCACCGCCACCGCGCCATTGGCCAGCGGATTGGCGGGTGCCGTGAAAGGCAGGCCGGTAAGGCGGGCGGATTCCAGCTTCACCGGCCATAAGGTGAGGTGGCTGGTGGTGCGGTAGCGGCAGCTCTGCCCGCGCACGGCTTCGGTTTCCACCTCGAATCCCGGCGGAATATCCACCTGTGCCGCGAGGTCTGGTTTGGCGCTGAACTGGGTGATGGCGCAGGAGGGAAACGGTGCCAGATAATGCGGGTAGAGAATATCCAGCAATGTGTCGGTAAGTTCTGGAAATTCATCATCCAGCCGTGCCTGGGCGCGGGCGGAAAGAAACGCCACACCATCCAGCAGCCGCGCCACATGCGGGTCGTCCACCGTATCCGGGCTGAGGCGCAACCGCCCCGCGATTTTCGGGTGCGCTTGGGCAAATTCCGCCGCCAGATGGCGGATGGCGGTAAGCTCCTGGTTGAAATAGGGCAGCAGGGAATCAGCCAATCTCGCCTCCAGAAACCGCGATATCCGTGGTGGCGGCGTTCACCAATGTCTCAAAACTGATCGGCTCGGGTGCCGGGTCCGCATGCAGCAGCGCGTCGATGCGAAAATGCAGGGTTGTGCTGGAATCCTCTTTCCCCGGCACCAGCCGCACCGCCACCTGCGCCAGACGCGGCTCGAACTGGCGGATGCTGCGCTCGATCTCCCGGCGCAGCGTTTCGCGCGCGCCATCCTCCTGCATCGCGCCCGCCGTGAAATCCGGCAGGCCGAAGGTGAAGCTGGAATTGGCAAGCTCAGGGAAGCGCCCTGGCACGGAGGCGAGGCGGCGGCGGCCGTTCAGCAGCGATTCCAGATCCCGCCGCACGGCGCGGCGCAGCACCGTCAGCGCATCCGTCGCGGAGAGCGGGCGGTCGCGCTCCATCTCCGGCGCATCATCCAGCAAACGATCCAGCACGGAGAGCTTCACCCGCGCGCCGGAATCACGCATCCGGTCGATGAAGAGATTGGCGTTGGCGCCGCGGCTGAAGGTGTCGTCGCTCATTCCGCGGGCTGGAAGATCACGTCGTCCAGCTGCATGATGGAGAGATCCTCCTCCCCGGCCAGAAACACCCGCTGGCCGATGCCGCGCACAGGGCCTTCACCCTCGCTCCAGGATGTGGCGCGGCCCAGGCGATGCGCCTCATCAGGCTCGCCCTCGGCGAAATAGATGGCGGGGATGTAGACGTCACCATCCGGACCAGCCTTCACGCTCATCGAGCAACGACGCCAGGCGAGGTCACGCGGGCGCTTGGGCGCATGAAATTCCATGCTCTCAATGCGCGAAACGGGAATCCAGAAATATTTGCCCGTGGTGGTCAGCGTTTCGATATAGCCGGGGATGAGATCATCCGCGTCGCGGAAATCATCGAACGGTTTGCCGTTGACAGTACCGGAAACGCGGGGGCGCAGCGCCTCGGCCTCGGCGGCGGCTTCAGCAGCCTGCGTCACATCGCCCGCGCGCAGCGCCACCAGCGCCTTCATGGAAGCCTGACCGGTCGGCTCCAGTTCATCCAGCACTTCGGGCACCCGGCCATCGCGGTAGAGCTGGCGGCGCGCGGTTTCAGCCCGCAAAAGCTGGCGGAATTCAGAAACGACAATAGCGGCTGAGGGATCAAGCTGCCCCGCCGCATCCAGAATCACGTCCGCGCGCTCCAGATTGCCCGAGAAGAGCAGCAGCTCGGCCAGCAGCACACGATGACCAAGATCGGACGGGGCTTTTTTCACCGCCGCATTGGCGGCGGCCAGGGCATCGGCCAGGCGGCCAGCGCGGAACAGATCGGCGGCCTGAAGTTCGGTCTCTACCATATGCGTAAATCCATTTCAGAAGTTGCTTTGAGTCATTGTTGGCCAGGGGCGGCAAGCTCGGTCATCAGCCGGAAGGAAACGGCGACATCGTCAAGCTGAAAATGCGGCTGCAGATGAATGGCGCAGGTGAACACGCCGGGTTTGCCGGGCACTTCCTCCACCAGCACGCTGGCATCGCGCAGCGGGTAGCGCGCCATGGTTTCCAGCCCCGCCGAGGTGTTGGCATTCGTGTAGCGCATCAGCCAGTCATACAAGCGGCGTTGCACTTCCGGCGCGGTTTTGAACGCCCCGGTCATGTCCCGCCCCATGATCTTCACATAATGCGCGAAGCGGGAAACGCAGATAACGCTATTAAACTGCGCCGAAAGCCTTGCGTTGGCGGCAGCAGCGGCGGCGTTGGGCCCGGCATAATTGGTGGTAGGCGTTTGCAGGCTGCGCGCGGCGCCGATCAACGCCTCCCCGCCATAAGGCAGGGCGCAAATGGGCAGCAACCCGGCAGCCACCAGGGCACGCTCCTGCTTGTCCGACAGCATCACATCCGGCGCTGGGCGGCCGAAACCATCAATGGGGTCGGTGGAAAACCAGGGCTCGGGCAGATCCTCGATCACGCCGCCACCCAGCCGGTCAATATCATAGCCGCGAATATCAGCGGGCCAGGAATAAGCTTCAAAAGCGCGCAGTACACAGGCGGCAACAAGATAGCCCGCTGTGCTGGTCACGCGCCCGGAACCATCCTGCATTTGCTCCTGATAGCGGAAGCCGCGATGGCGGGAGAGGTTTTCCTCCCAGGGCAGGCGCATCAGCAACCGCGGCAGGGTAACGGCGAGAAAGCGCGAATCATCCAATGTACCCAGCCGCTTCCAACGCTGATACTCCGCCGCCGCCATCGCGGAGGCCGGGTCTGCGACCCCGCTGAGCTCCGAATAATCGTCCACGCCGAACAACGCCGGGGCCGCACCTATAACCAAAGGCGCGAAGGCCGCAGCAGCCACGGCGGCCAGGGAGGATAATGCCGTTACATCATCGGTGGTGGCACCTGGGCCGGGGCGGTGCCGCACCTCATAATCCGCCACCAGCAGGCCATACGGCTCGCCACCCGCGATGCCAAACTCATCCTCATAAATGCGGCGGAAAAGCTGGCTCTGGTCGAACTCGGCGGCGCGCTCCAAATCCCGGCAGATCTCAGCCCATGAAAGATTAAGCACGCGCACTTTCACCCTGCCTGAAAGCGGCAGACGTGAGACCAGCCAGGCTAACCCGCGCCAACTGCCCTCCAGCCTGCGCAGCCGGGGGTGGTGCAGAATTTCGTCCAGCTGGCGGGCGATCATCGCATCCAGCCGGGCGATGTCGTGGTCCAGCCGCGCGGCGAGGGCGGCGCGGTCATGAATTAAAGTTTTGGCGGCGGCACCTAGCCAGGCAGTGAGGGTGGAACTCTGGCCCGCCAGCATCTCCGCCAGGCTGGCGGCGGTTTGGGCATTGGCAGCGCCAAAAAACGCGCCAGCCAGCACCGCATCCCGCAAGGGTGGTGTTGCCGGCTCTGGCTCCGGTTCCGGTTCAAGTTGAGAAGCGGCCTCAACATCCGGCACGGGCTGTGGCTCAGGCGCGGGAGATTGCGGGAGAACCCGGCCGGGCCTCCAGACGATCGTTGCGTCCGGATCTTCGTCATCGCCCGCCATCTAGCCTCCTCATCCGCCGTGCCGATTAAGGCACGGCGGCCGTGGGGATCAGGCCTTCTGCGGAATGCGGGCGACCATACGCATGCTGGTCGTCAGCTCTTCCATCTGCAACCAGGGGCGCAGATAGGCCACGGCGTTATAGGAACCCGGCTTGCCCGGAATTTCCTTCACCTCGATCTTGGCTTCCCGCAGCGGATATTTCGCCTTGGTCTCCTGCCCGGCATCCGGGTTGTCGGAAACATAGTTGGTGATCCAGCGGTTCAGCCAACGCTCGCACTCATTGGCTTCCATGAAGCTGCCGATTTTGTCGCGCGCCATCACTTTAAGGAAATGCGC
>JAGWIE010000031.1 GCA_028866445.1 Rhodospirillales bacterium
TGCACCAGCACCGCGCTAAGTGCCGTGCTGGCCAGCAGCCATGCGCCGCGCCAGGCCTTCCGGCTCTGGCCACGCAAGGGCGGCGTATTCTTCTGCCGTTCCATCGCCATCTCCTGCCTCCCGGCGCTTAAAACCGCGCCGTAACACCCCAGTAAATCGTTGTATCAGATAACGGTGCGACATTGGTGGCGGCCGGCGTCAGCCGGGTCACCAGCCGGTGCGTCACTTCGCCATCAAGTTCCATATTATTTGTCAGCCCCAACCGCACGCCGCCGCCGGTGGAGGCAATTTTGTGGTTCAAATCCGTCGGCAGGTTCGACCAGGTTTCGCCCCAGTCATAAAAGCCGTAAAACTGTGCACCCAGATCAAAATCGTAATGGAACAGAGTGAAATCCGTCCCGGTGTTCAATTGCAGCTCCGCCGTGGCATAGGCGGCTTTGTCGCCCACCACCTCGCCGGAATAATAACCGCGGGTAAAGCGTGTGCCGCCAAGGTAGAATTCCTCCACCGAGGGCAGCACGTCTGGCGTGTATTGCCCGCCCACCTCAGTGCGCAGCGCCACATCCGCCGTTTGCCAGGGGGAGAACAGCGTCTGCACCCGGCTGATGGAGCCGTTGATTTTCCAGAAATCGAATTTCGCACTGGCCCGCCCGCCCGGTGGTGTGGTGCGCCCGTCTGCTGAAGAGCCCAGGAACGGCAGCCCTTGCGACGCCTGAACATCCACCACATTCAGCGCGTTGCGGGTATTGCCCGCCAGCAAATCCTGCCAGGCATATTGCGTGTTCAGCCGGGCGGCGCGCAGGCTGTCCGTGCTGGTTACCGTGCCGGCGGTGGAGATAGTGTTTTGTTCCGCATCCAGCCGTAAATGCACGCTGAGATTCTGATTGCGGCGCAGAATAACAGGGTAGCTCAGCTCGCCGCCGAACACGCTCACCTGGCTTTCATACCCCACAGAGCCCAGCACCCCGCTGGGATGGGCCCGCCCGGAACCGCCATAAAACTTAGCCCGCAAGCCAGAGGTGCCGATGAAGAAACTTTCCGAAACCTGGCCGAAATTATCGGTGTTGCCGCTGGTGTGATAAAATGAAAGCTCAGTCTGGTCGCCAAGCGAGGTCAGGCTGTTCACATCCAGCACCAGCAGCCCTTCCGCGGGGCCGGTTTCGTTGAAGCTGCGGTTATCGGCCGTTACCAATCCGGAAACGGTCTGTTTGGAAACCTCCGCCACCAATGTCAGCGCCCCTGGGTCGCCGTTATCCGATTGCAGAACGGCATGAACGGCAACACCGGGCACCTGCTGGGCCAATAGCAGCCAGCGTTCCAGCGTTGCCTCGTTCAACGGGCGCTGTTCTGTAAGGTGTTGAAGAAAGCCCAGCACCATTGTGCCCGCCGGGCCGATATCCTTCGAGAGTTTGACGTTAGTGATATAACCTTCCGTCACCACGAAACGGACATTCCCCGCCGCATCCACGTCCAGCGTGACGGTGGAGAGAATATAACCGTGGTTCCGGTAGAGTGAGACCAGCGCCGCGCGGTCTGCCGCCAGTTTGGAAAGTGGCACGCTTTGCCCCGCCAGCCCGGCGATGATCTTGTTCAGCCTCGCGGGTGGAAAAGCCGTGGCGCCGATAATGCTCGCCGAGTGCACGGGGATGGCAACCGGCGGCAGCGGCGATGCTGGTCCACCTTGTGGAATGGCCGGAAGCCCCTGGCCAAGATTTGGGGTGGGGGCGGGCATGATATGCGGCAAGGGAGATGTCGCGAGGTTTGGAGCGATGACTTGCGCAAACGCCGCATTCGCGGTTGCCGCTGCAAGGGCGCAACCCGCAACCGCGGCAAGTGCTCCACGCCTGACCCTGAACAACCCGCTTCGCATTATTCCCTGCCAATTCTTCTTCCGTATCGTTATAAACCTAAAACTTGTTCTAGGTTAATCTCATCTTCATAATTTTAGACGTTGCGATTATAAAATTACATGACAATTCCGGTTTGAGGCGCGGTTATTGCACCTTCGGCTTATTCGGGATTAGGCTTTCCGTATGCCGATGCCCGCCGCCCGCCTGACCGACATGCATGTCTGCCCGATGGTGGATGTGCTGGTGCCTCATGTCGGTGGCCCCATCACCGGCCCTGGCGTACCCACCGTGCTCATTGGCGGGCTGCCCGCCGCCTGTTTGGGTGACATGGCCACATGCGTCGGCCCGCCGGATACGATTATAAAAGGTTCCGCCACGGTGATGATCGGCGGCAAGCCAGCCGCCCGAATGCTCGATAATTGCGCCCATGGCGGCATGATCGTGCTGGGCTGCTTTACCGTTCTGGTCGGCGGGTAAGCGGGCGTTAAATACAACGAGGCTTAAAGTTCAGTCGTCCTGATTAACGCCCGGTCCATTTCGCTTCGTAAATTTTGGCGCCCTTTGGCGGCACGAAGTCTTCATCGGCTTTTATCTCGGCCAGGCGCAGCGCGTTCAGCGTGATGATAAGGGCGGCCACATTCATCATGCCCGGCGGTATCCACATAATCAGCCCGCCCAAAAGCTGGTCGTGCTGTGCCGAGATAGTGGGAAACAGCCGTCCGCAAAGCTCATAGAACGAAAACAGATTTTTGGTGGTAAGCGCGATATAGGCACCGATGGCAATTTGCGGAAACATCACGAAAAACCCGGTGCCCGCGCGGGCGAGGTACGAATATTTGCAGGGCGGTTTCGGGCGCGGGTCAAGTGCTACCATCCAGAACAGCACGCCGCCCGCGAGGCAGGAAAAATTCATCACCGCGTAAAGTGCGGGGTCGATCATCGCATCGAAATGCACAGAAGGGATCAGCCAGATATCGCTGGTGAGAATAAACACCGCCATCGCCGCCAGCGGGTGGGCGAGAAACCGTATCGGCTGCCATAGCCTTATTGCTTCGCGGCTCACCCAGCCAGGTGCCCCCGCCGCCAGCGCCGCCCCCGGCCAGGAAATGCCCGCGCAAAAGGGTGCCACCATGCTCAGCATCACCGCCTGCGTGCGGTTAAGAAAAAACATGTGTTGCGCGATATATTCAAAATGCGTTTGCAGCACGAACCAGACGCCAACCACACCCGCAAAGAAAAAGCTCTGCCGCACCGGACCGGGCTTTTCCGCCAGACGCTTTATGCCGCGCCAATACCACAGGGCCAGCAACAGGCAGCCAGCAAACACAAGCGGGTTGAACACGAAAGGCAGCAGAAACGGCAGCTTTGCGGGCACGAAATGGCACAGCCCGCCCACCAGCACGGTGAGAAGAAGCAGCCAGAGTTCAGCCATTCAACTTGTCCATCGGCACGCCGGAAAGCGCACGGCTGGTGCGGATGGTTTGCAGCGTCTGCACCCGCGCCACGCTCGGCGCGTTGGTCAGGCGCTGAGTAAGCTGGTTTTCATGCGCGGCATCCCGCGCCACCAGCTTCAGTAGAAAATCGCCGCCACCGCGGATCATGTGGCATTCCCGCACTTCCGGCCAGCTCGCCGCCAGCGCCTCAAACGCTTCCAGCACTGAGAGCTTCTGGCTCTCCAGCCCTACGATCACGAAAAACGCAATCTGCCAGCCCAGCTTCTGGCCGTCTGTTTCGGCGTGATAGCCCTTGATATATCCAGCTTCTTCCAACCGGCGCACCCGGCGCAGGCAAGGCGGGGGTGAGATGCCGGCGCGCCGCGCCAGCTCCACATTGGTCATGCGCCCATCTTCCTGCAACTCCGCGAGTATCTTGCGGTCAATCTCGTCCAGTATCAGCGGTTCGGCTTCGGTTTGCATGAAATTCCCGGAATCCATTTCGCGCAATATAATTACGTCTGCGCGTTTGGCTATGGCGAAATTGTGGATTCACCGTCAGCGCCGAAGATGGTTGACGCGCGGGCGCAGGAATGAGCCTCATTGAGCCATGGTGGCAGGACAAGTTTTGCATGATTGATGCGGCGGTGATCGGCGGCGGCCCGGCGGGTTTGGCGGCGGCGCTGCGGCTGAAGGCGCGCGGGGTAAAACATGTCGCCATTCTGGAACGCGAGTCCATCCTGGGCGGGGCGCTGCTGCTAAACCCCCGCCGGATTTATGGGTTTTGGCAATTTGGGCGTTTGCTTGGCGGACCAGCCTATGCCGCGCGCCTGGCGCAGGCGGCAGCGGCGGCGGGGGTGGAGATTCGGCTCAACCATGAGGTGATGGCGCTGCGCCCCAACGGCGTGATGGCGGTTTCGGCCCCGGATAGCACCCGCGTCATGGCGCGGCGGGTGTTGCTCACCGCGCCCGTGGCGGCAAGCCATTTGCACCTGGACCCGGCATTGGGCGGCCCGGCGGTGGACCAATATGACCGCTGCTCGGATATTTCCTATTTCGCAACCGCGAAGCTCGCGGGCATGGAAACGCCGGAGTTTCGTAGCGGAACTATATCTGGCGATTATATCGCGGACGATCTTTCAGGCGGGCTGCCAAGCCTGGAAGGCAGGCTGGAAGTGTTGGCCGGCCTGGGTATCCGTTCGGTCGTGCCGCAATGTCTGGCGCATGTGGCACCACTGCGCGGCCGGCTGGAAGTTCGCGCGGCTGAAGCCAGACAAGGCCAATTGCGCGTGCGCGCGGGGGAGGTGGTGCTCTACCGCCGCCGGGTGGCGGTGCAACCGGATCGGCACATTGTCATCGATCTGGATGGAATGAAAACCCCGCCGGATGATGCCAAGCTGATTGTTGAAATCGTCACATAAAAAACCCCGCCTGGCCGGATGGCTGGCGGGGTTGAATGCGTCAGGTCCGGATCAGGCGACGATCTCGATTTCCGCGAAGAAGAAGGAGATTTCGTTCGCGGCGGCTTCCGGGCTGTCGGAGCCATGCACGGAATTGGCTTCGATGGATTCCGCGAATTCCTTGCGGATGGTGCCGGGTTCGGCATTGGCCGGGTTGGTGGCACCCATAATCTCGCGGTTCTTGGCGATGGCGTTTTCGCCCACCAGAACCTGCGCCACCACCGGGCCGGAGATCATGAAGGAGACGAGGTCTTTAAAGAACGGGCGGGCGGAATGCACGGCATAAAACGCCTCGGCCTGGGCCTTGGTGAGATGCAGGCGCTTGGCAGCCGCCACGGTGAGACCCTTTTCCTCGAACTTGGTGTTGATTTTGCCGGT
Organism: Rhodospirillales bacterium; assembly: GCA_028866445.1. Taxonomy (GTDB): domain Bacteria; phylum Pseudomonadota; class Alphaproteobacteria; order Acetobacterales; family Acetobacteraceae; genus Acidocella. Next base: position 5,122 of record JAGWIE010000031.1, read on the forward strand.
GAGGTTGCGGCGGGTGGCGTCTGGTTTGATGATGGAGAGCGTGCGTTCGGTGGCCATGGTATCAATTCCCAATGAAAGTTGCGCGCGCAATAGCCGGGCCGCCCAGGCTGGGCAAGCCCTGGCGGCTTATATACAGAAAGCCGCATGAGTGTTCTGCGCCTTGAAGACCTTTCCTATTCCATTGCGGGCCGCCCGCTGCTGGACCATGCGGCGCTGCTGCTGGAGGAAGGCCGCCGCGTGGGGCTTATTGGCCGCAACGGCGCGGGTAAATCGACTCTGTTGAAACTCATCGCCGGGATTATCCGGCCAGATGGCGGCAAAGTGAGTTTCGGCAACCGGGTGCGGCTGGGCTATGTGGCGCAGGAAGCGCCGGGCGGCAGCCTCACCCCGCTGGATGTGGTGCTGGCTGCAGATGTTGAGCGCGCAGCCCTGCTGGAAGCCGCCGAACACGCCGAAACACCTGCTGAAAAACTGGCTGAAATTCATGACCGCCTGCTGGCCATAAGTGCGGATTCCGCCCCCGCCCGCGCGGCCGCCATTTTGGCTGGTCTCGGCTTTAACGAGGAATGGCAGGCAAGGCCCATGAGCAGCTATTCCGGCGGTTGGCGGATGCGCGTGGCGCTGGCGGCGGTGCTGTTCTCTGAGCCTGATCTGCTACTGCTGGACGAGCCGACCAACCATCTGGATTTGGAAGCGACACTTTGGCTGGAAGGCTATTTGCAGAAATTCCCAGGCGCCATTCTGCTGGTGAGCCATGACCGCCAGTTGCTGGACAAGGCGGTGGAGGCGATTGTGCATCTGGATGGCGGGAAACTGACCATGACGCCAGGCGGTTTCGCGGAGTTCGTGCGCATTAAAACCGAGCGTGCCTTGCAGCAGGCCCGTGCTGCGGAAAAAATCGCTGCTCAGCGGGCGCATATGCAAAGCTTCGTGGACCGGTTCCGCGCCAAGGCCACCAAGGCCCGCCAGGCGCAAAGCCGCCTGAAGGCGTTGGAGAAACTGCCGCAGATTGAGGCCGTGGTGGAAGCGCACGCCACCCATTTCTCTTTCCCCAGCCCTTCGGAATTGCCGCCGCCGATGCTGCAGCTTGAGGGTGTTGATATCGGCTATGACGGCAAGGCCGTGCTGTTTAGCGTTTCCTTGCGGATCGATATGGAAGACCGCATTGCCCTGCTCGGCCAGAACGGCAACGGCAAATCCACACTCGCAAAATTGCTGGCGGGACGGCTTTCCGCGATACGGGGGCGGGAATTCCGGGTGAAGGGCCTGCGGGTGGGATATTTCGCCCAGCATCAGGAGGATGATCTGGTGCTGACGGACACACCATACGACCATCTCGCCCGCGCGCTGCCCGCCGCCACCCCGCCGCAACTCCGCGCCCAGGCTGCGCGGTTCGGGCTGGATGCCGACAGGGTGAACACGCCTGTTGGTCAGATGTCCGGCGGGGAAAAAGCCCGGCTGCTGCTGGCCCTGGCCACCCGCGATGCCCCGCATCTGCTAATTCTGGACGAACCCACCAACCATCTGGACATCGACGCGCGCGACGCGCTGATTAAAGCGTTGACGGATTTTGAGGGCGCGGTGGTGCTGATTTCCCACGACCCGTATCTGGTGGAGCTGGCCGCGGACCGGCTGGTGCTGGTGGCAAACGGCAAGGCCACGCCGTTTGAGGGCGATTTGGCCGCCTATGCCGCCAGCATGAGCGAGCGTGCCGCCCCGGCCGCGGGGGCCAAGACTGAGGACAAGAAAAACGACAAGGCGGCCCGGGCCGAGGCACGCGCCCGGCTGGCACCGCTGCAAAAGGCGGCCAAGGCGGCGGAGGCCGCGCTCAACAAGCTGACAGCGGAAAAGCAAACGCTGGAGGCAAAGCTGGGTGATGCGGGAATTTACGCGGCGGCCAAGGCGGCGGAGCTGAACAGGATTACGCTGCGCTTGGGCGCATTGAAAAACGAGATTGACGCCGCCGAGGGCGCATGGCTGGAAGCCGCTGAGGCGCTGGAGGCGGTGGCCTGATTACGCCAACAGCAGTTTCACGTGATTGCTCTCCAGCGTTTTGCGTAATCCCGCCGGGGGCGCTGCATCAGTCACCAACGTGCTAACCTGCGGCCAATCCGCAAAGCGCGTGGAGAAAGGCTGGTTGAATTTGCTTTGATCCGCGGCGATCACGCATCGCGCCGCGCGGCTTAGCATCGCCGCGTTCACCGCCGCGATCTCGGGCAGGGCATCGTTAGGGCCATCCTCGGTTAAACCGCTGGCACCCAAAATCACGCAATCCGCGTAAAGGCTTTGCAGGAAAACGATGGCATGGCCGCCGGTCGTGCTGGCTTTCGCGGAATGGTACAGGCCGGGGATCATCATCACCTCAACCAGATGGTTCACCCCCACCGCCGCCGCCACCGCGAAAGAATGGGTAACCACGGTGATATCCTTAAGCCGCGCCGCGATTTGCCGCGCTATATGCACCGCGGTTGCCCCGCTGCCGATAAGCAGAATGCGCGCATCCGCTACCTCATCCACCGTGGCCTTGGCGATACGTTGGCGTTCGGCCAGCAGCAGCTCTTTGTGCCCTGCCGCATTGTGGGTATCGGCTCCCAGTTTTCGCACCGCGCCGCCATAAGTCCGGCTTAGCAGGCCGGCACGGGTGAGTTCTTCGAAATCTCTGCGAATTGTCTCAGTGGAAACCCCGAGCTGATGGGCGAGGCCGGCAACTCGTACACTCGACGCATCGCCGAGCATAGCAAGGATTTTCGCGTGCCGTTCCCTTTTCTCCTGCCTCATTCACCCACTCGCCTAGATTGAGTGCGAGTATGATTGCTGAGACGGAATTATGCAATTGTTGGAATTTCCACAATTTTCTGGATAAGACGCTGTGAATGTAACAAATCGAGACGGGTTTGAAGTTATTTAATTGCTTAAATCACCCGGCTTCAGGCAAATTTAAGAATTAAAAATCCCGCCACCAGTAGCGCCGCGAATAGCCCGGTGATCAATCCCAGCCGTTTATCGATGAAAACCCGAGCCGGTTCGCCGAAAAAGCGCAACAATAAAGCCTCCAGCAAAAACCGGGTGCCGCGGGTGATGAAGCTGAGCCCCATGAAAGCCCAGAAATTAAATTTTGCCGCACCCGCCGCGATGGTGACAATTTTATACGGGATCGGTGTCAGCCCTTTAATGAGGATGATGGCGGCACCGTATTCGGCGAATTTATGTTGAAAGGCGGTAAAGGCGGCTTCGTAGTGGTAGAAATGAATAATCGGCTGGGCCAGCTTCGCGAATAAGGTGTAACCGATGCCATAGCCGATGGCACCCCCCAGCACGCTGCCCGCCGTGGCGATGAGCGCGAAAACCAGAGCGCGCCGGGGCTTGGCCAGCGCCATCGGGATAAGCAGCACATCCGGCGGCAGCGGAAACACGCTGGCTTCCGCCATGGCCACGAAAAACAGCCAGATCGGCGCGGTGGGCTTGGCGCTTAAGGCCAGCAGGCGGTCATAAAGGCCCTGCAGCACCGGATTAGTCCTGCAAAATCACGGAGCGGTGGCGGAGTTGGTCCATCATCTGTTCGGATTCCAATTCCACCCGCCGGTCGACGATCATGTTGGCAATCTGATCGTCGGGCGGCAGCTGGGCTTTCTCCTGGCTGCGGGAGCAGATCATCACCACCGAAACGCCTGTTGCCTGCACCAGCGGGCGGCTGAGCGTGTTGAGCGGCAATTGTGCCAAAACCTGTTGGAAGGCGGGCGGGGTGACGGTGGCAAGATTCACCGGCCCAGGGCTGGCGGGCTGGATGTTGCCATAGCTGGCATTCAGCGCCTGTACGGCGTCGCAGCTATTGGCCTTTTGGGCTTTGGCCATGAATTGGGTGATGAAGTTGATCTGCACCTGGCCAAGCTGGCCGCCCGTAACTGGTTGTGGATATTGGCCATAGGCCTGGCGGATATCCAGGATGGTTTGCATTTGGTTGCCGATATCGTGCTTCTCCAGAAGTTGAACGACATCGTACCCGCCCGGTACCCGGATGGGGTTGGAAATCGCCCCCACGGGCATCTGCTGCACTGTGGCGGCTACTGCCGGGTCTAGCTGATTAAGCTGCACAAAGCCGAGATCGCCGCCAGAGAGGGCCGTTTGGGCTTGCGAGAATTGCGCTGCGACGATGGGGAAGGGCGCGCCCTGGCGAAGCTGAGCGATGACCGTGTTGGCAAAATTCTGCGCCGGGGTTTCATCGCTCGGGTCTGTCACCGGGATAAAGATTTCGGCCAGATGGTAGCGGGTTGCGCCAAGGCTAGCCTGCAAGGCGGTTTTCTGTGCCGCGAGGTCACCCGGCGTGGGCGTCAGCCCCGGCCCCAGCACTTTATGCAGCACCTGCTGCCAGCCGATGCTTGTGCGCAGCTGCGCGAGCAAGGTGGCATAGGGTACGCCCGCCGCCTCCAGCTTCGCTTGCAGCCCGCCGGCGGGCAGGCCGTTGCCCTGTTCGATATGCGAAATCGCGTCGGCCACATCCTGTGTGGAGACGTTGATGCCGAGCTTGTCGATCTCCTGCTGCTGCAAGGTTTCGTCGATCAGCTGCTTGGTGACCTGCGGAAAAAGCCGCTGAATCACATCGGGCGTGGGTTGCATGCCAAGGGAAAGCGCCAGCAGCCGCGCCCGCGCTGAAACATCCTGTGTGGTGATGACCTGGCCGTTCACCACCGCTGTCATCCCGGCGGAATCGGGTGCCTGCATGGGCGCTGGCGCGGGCGCGGCGTTTTGCGCGAAAGCCGGGGTGGCGCAAACCGTGGCAAGAAGGGCGGCGCGGAGCAGGAATTTCATAGGGCGTTAAATCCAACGGTTCCGAGGGTTTTGAAATTGAACTGCAGAAGCACCAGCGTGCTGCCATTGTCCAGGTTGAACGAGGTGAAACGTTTGTAGAAGAT
>JAGWIE010000337.1 GCA_028866445.1 Rhodospirillales bacterium
GTGGGTGCCTTGCCGTGTTTCGTCGGGCTGATTCTGGTGCTGCCGATTTTGGGCCATTCCACCTGGCATCTTTACCGCAAACTGGTGCGGCCGCCGCTGCGAAGCGTTTAGGCTTTTCTGATGTCCGCCAGAGAGCTGATCGCGTTGCCTTCCGAATCGAAATTCGCCTCATCCAGCCAGGCCAGAATGGCATCGCGCCGAGTTGGCCATTCTGGGGCGAGGATGGAATACATCGCGGTGTCACGCTCGCGGCCCTTCACCACCATATGCGCGCGCAGCGTGCCCTCATAAGAAAAACCCAGCCGCAGAGCGGCGCGCCGGGAAGGCTCGTTCAGCGCATTGCATTTCCATACCAGCCGCCGGTAGCCGAGGTCGTCCGCCGCATGGCGCAGGGCTAAAAACATCGCCTCGGTCGCGGCACGGGTACGGCGAAGTTCTGGCCCGAACCAGATATTGCCAAGCTCGATGGCGGCGTTTTTAGGCTCGATATTCATCAGCGAGAGAAAGCCGGTGACGCGCCCGGTGGTAACCGGCCGAATGGCCCAGAAGGCGGCGTTTGGGTCGGCATAAAATCCGGCGATGAGCGTTTCCACCTCCCCCACGTTCTTCCAGGGGCCGAAGGACATATAGGTGAAGCTGTCCTCGGCGAATTGCGCGGCCTCGAACAATTCCGCTGCATGGCGGCGGGCCAGCGGCTCCAGCGCCACGCGGGCGCCCTGAAATTTTTGCCGTGCGGGTAAAGGCCGGGGCCAGGTGTCAACTTCGGGGCCGATGGGCAGGGTCATCAGCCGCGCAGCCTGGCCAGCGTGGCGGTGGTGGAATGGCCCGGCAGCAATTGCGCCAAGGCGACGCTGCCGCCCCAGCTTTCGACGAGATCTGCGCCGACCACAGTCTCGCGGGTGTAATCAGCGCCTTTTATCAGCAGATCCGGTTTGATGCGCTTGATCAGCTCCATCGGTGTGTCTTCTTCGAACAAACAAACCAGATCGACCGAGGCGAGGGAGGCTAGCACGGCGGCGCGGGCGGCCTCGCCCTGGGCCGGGCGGCTTTCGCCTTTCAGGCGCTTTACCGAGGCATCGGCATTGATACCCACGATCAGCCGGTCGCACATCGCCCGGCATTGCTCCAGCAGATGCACATGGCCAGGATGCAGCAAATCGAAACAGCCATTGGTGAAGCCTACCTTGTAGCCGCGCAGGCGCCAGCGTTCAGCGGCTTCCGCTGCGGCGGCGGGGGTGACAACTTTTTGCAGCGCCCCGGTGGCCGGGGCGATATGGGCGAGGATATCAGATGGCCGCGCCACGGCGGTGCCAACCTTGCCCACCACAATGCCCGCCGCGATGTTGGCCAGCCGCGCTGCATCCGCCAGCGGCACTTCGGCGGCGATGCCTGCGGCGAGGGTTGCAACCACCGTGTCGCCAGCACCGGAAACGTCGAACACATCCCGCGCCTCGCCGGGGAAATGCCGTATGTCATCCGGGGTTATCAGGCTCATGCCGTCTTCAGAGCGCGTCACCAGCACGGCACCAAATTCATGGCGGTGCAGCAACGCCTGGGCGGCGGCGACAATCTCGGCCTCGGTTGCCACCGGCATGTCTGTCGCCTCGGCCAGTTCCTTGCGGTTGGGGGTGACAATATCAGCACCGTGATACCGTGCATAATCGCGCCCCTTGGGATCCACGATGATCTTCCGCCCCAGTTTCTTCGCGCCCTCGATGAGCGCGGCACAGACCGGCGCGCTCAACACGCCCTTGCGGTAATCGGACAGCACGGTCACGGAGGTTGCGGCCATCGCGTCCAGCGCTATTTTTATCAGCCGTTCGGAAAGTTTCTCCGGCAGGGCGAGCGTCTCTTCCCGATCCGCGCGGATAAGGTGTTGCCCTTGCGCGATGTAGCGTGTTTTCAGCGTGGTGGTGCGGCCGTTCTGCACCAGCAGCCAGGG
>JAGWIE010000032.1 GCA_028866445.1 Rhodospirillales bacterium
CCAGACGCTCGCCTCCATCACCTTCCAGAATTATTTCCGCCTGTACCCCAAGCTGGCCGGCATGACCGGCACGGCGATGACCGAAGCGGATGAATTCGAGGAAATCTATAAGCTGAGCGTGGTGGAGATTCCCACCAATGTGCCGGTGGCGCGCGACGACCAGGATGACGAGGTTTACCGCACCGCCGCTGAGAAATATGAGGCGGTGGCAAAGCTGATCGAGGAATGCCGGAGCCGGAACCAGCCCGTGCTGGTGGGCACCACGAGCATCGAGAAAAGCGAGATCATCTCCAACCTGCTCAACGCCAAGGGCATTAAGCACAGCGTGCTGAACGCGCGGTTTCATGAGCAGGAGGCGAAGATCGTCGCCCAGGCCGGTGCGCCGGGCGCCATCACCATCGCCACCAACATGGCCGGGCGCGGCACGGATATTAAGCTGGGCGGCAATTACGATATGCGCCTGGCCCTGGAGCCGGAGAACGACCCGGCGGCGCTGCGTGCCGAAATTGACGCCAACCATGTGGTTGTGAAGGCGGCAGGCGGGCTTTTCGTGATCGGCACCGAGCGGCATGAGAGCCGGCGCATCGATAACCAGTTGCGCGGGCGATCTGGCCGCCAGGGCGACCCTGGCGCCTCACGCTTCTTCCTCTCGCTGGAAGACGATTTGATGCGCATTTTCGGCTCCGACCGGATGGGCGGCATGTTGCAGCGCCTGGGGCTGAAGGATGGGGAAGCGATTATCCATCCGTGGATCAACAAGGCGTTGGAAAAAGCGCAGAAGAAGGTTGAAGTGCGCAACTTCGACATGCGCAAGAACGTGTTGAAATACGACGACGTGATGAACGACCAGCGCAAGGAAGTGTATGCCCAGCGCAGGGAGTTTATGGGCGCTGAAAGCGTTGCCGATGTTGTTTCGGAAATGCGGGACGATGTGATTATCGCGATGGTGGAAAACCGCGTGCCGGAGAAAGCCTTTGCCGAGCAATGGCAATCTGCCGAGCTGGCGGCAGACGTAACCCGCGTGCTGGCGCTGAATCTGCCGGTTGTGGACTGGGCGGCGGAAGAAGGCATCGACGAGGTGCATTTGCGCGAACGCATCATGCAGGCCGCGGCTGAGGCCGCAGACGGCAAGGCCACGCAGTTTGGCGAGGCGCTACATTCCTATATCGAAAAATCCGTGCTGCTGCAGACGCTTGACCATGTGTGGAAAGAGCATCTGCTGGGACTGGATTATCTGCGCCAGGGCATTGGGCTGCGCGGCTATGGCCAGCGCGACCCGCTGAACGAATATAAGCGCGAGGCCTTCGCCATGTTTGCGGCGATGCTTGATGATTTGAAAGAGCGGGTGATCCTGACGTTGTCACACGTGCAGGTGCAGACGCAAGCTCCGCCTGAACCCGCCCCGGTGCCGATGGTGGAATCTCACCCCGCACCCGGTGCCATGCAGGGCGGCCTGGCGCTGGCCGAGCCGGTGATTCGTAATACCGATGCGGCGCTGCCCGCTTTCGGCGAGACCGAAGTGGACCCGGCCCGGCCAGAAACCTGGGCTGCCACGCCGCGCAACGCACCCTGCCCCTGCGGCTCCGGCAAAAAATATAAATATTGCCATGGCAAGGTTTAGGCTATGAACAGCTAAATTCGTTTGCTTGGCAGACTAACGGCTGCAACCAGTGCGGCATAGAGAAGCTCTCAATCCGTTTAGCCGAATGAATGTTCGGTTATCCAACGCGGGTCGTCCTTCACTCCTGCTCATCTTACCCTAGGTATGTTGAGTTCGAGGAGATGATGATGCGCAAAATCGTAGTGATCACGGGAGCAGGTGCTGGAGTTGGCCGGGCAACAGCGGAAGCCTTTGCGAAAAAGGGCTGCGATGTAGGGATTATTGGCCGTGACCGTGAGCGATTGGAATCGGCTGCCGAAGCGTTAAGGCAACTTGGTGTGCGCAGCTTCGCCTATGCCGCTGATGTGGCCGACGCTGAGGCCGTGGAGGCCGCCGCAGATGCGATTGAAGCAGAGCTCGGGCCAATTGATGTCTGGGTGAATAACGCGATGGCGACTGTTTTTGCCCCTGTGGGCAACGTTAGTGCGGAGGAATATAAACGCGCGACTGAGGTCACATATCTTGGAACAGTTCACGGCTGTAAGGCGGCCATCCGGCTGATGACCCGCCGGGGCAAAGGTGTGATCATCAATGTCGGCTCAGCTCTGGCCTATCGTTCCGTACCATTGCAATCGGCGTATTGCGGCGCGAAATCCGCCATACGCGGTTTTACCGACAGCTTGCGGAGCGAGTTAATTCACGATCGGAGCGGCATCCGGCTCTGCATGGTGCATCTGCCAGCCGTAAATACGCCGCAATTCAATTGGGCGCTTAACAAGATGGGCAGACGCCCGCAGCCCGTGCCGCCAATTTATTCGCCCACTGTGCCGGCACGGGCCATTGTTTTTGCAGCATTTCATCCGCGCCGTGAGATTTGGGTGGGATTTCCTACAATCAAGGCCATTTTGGGAAACCGTATTGCGCCAGGCTTTGCAGATTGGTATCTGGCAAAGGCTGGATATACCGGCCAGCTTACCTCTGAGCCTGAGCCAAAAGACCGCCCAGCGAATTTGTTTGAACCCGTACCCGGCGATTACAGAGCAGAAGGGCGATTCAAAGACCAGGAGCGCCGGATAAGCCTCGAAATGTTCACGGACCGGCATAAGACTGCCGCGATCGGCATCGGGATCGCACTGGGAATTAGCGCGCTTGCCGCTATCTGGCGCCGGGAAATAAAAAATTCTTAAGTCGCCGCCCGGTTAAAAACCGGAAGGAAACTTGCCCATGCCCTGGCGGCTCCCATTTACCGATAGGTCCAAATCCTTTCATCGGAGACGTTCGTGCCGGATTCATCAAGAAAAACTGTACGCGAAGGCCTGCCTTACCCAAGAGGCGCGAGTTGGGATGGTGACGGCGTAAATTTCGCATTGTTTTCCGCCAATGCCACGAAAGTGGAAGTTTGCCTATTCGATGAAACCGGAAAAACCGAACTGGAACGCATCGAACTTCCCGAATACTCGAATCAGGTTTTCCACGGTTGGATCGGCGGCATCGGTCCCGGCCAGGTTTACGGCTACCGCGTTCATGGCCCGTACGAACCGGAAAATGGTCACCGCTTCAACCCAAATAAACTGCTTCTGGACCCCTACGCCCGTGCCCATATAGGCGAGCTGGACTGGAACCCCGCCGTGTTCGGCTATCAGATGGAAACCAGCGATGACACGACTTTCGACGAACGGGACAGCGCACCCTTCGTGCCGAAATGCGTGGTGGTGGACCCGAATTTTGACTGGCATGGCGAACCAAACCGTCGGCCGGTTCCGTGGGACCACACGATAATTTACGAAACCCATGTGCGTGGCTTTACCAAAAAGCATCCGCAGGTGCCCGAGCATGAACGCGGCACTTATGCCGGGCTAGGCCACAAGGCGGTTACCGATTATATAAAAAACCTTGGCGTTTCATCGGTTGAATTGCTGCCCATCCACAGCTTCATCAATGATAGTTATTTGCTTGAAAAAGGGCTCACCAATTATTGGGGATATAATACGATCGGCTTCTTTGCGCCTGATCCGCGTTATGCCTCGCGCCCAGAGCATTCCTTGCGCGAATTCAAAGAGATGGTCGCGCGCTTGCACGATGCCGGGTTGGAGGTAATTCTCGATGTGGTTTATAACCACACCGCTGAAGGCAATGAGTTGGGGCCGACGCTCTCCTTTAAAGGCATCGACAACGCCAGCTATTATCGCCTTTTGCCTGATGATAAGCGCTATTACATAAACGATACCGGCACGGGAAACACGCTGAACCTGAGCCACCCTAAAGTTATCCAGCTCGTCACAGATTCTTTGCGTTATTGGGTAAACGAAACCCATGTCGACGGATTTCGTTTTGATTTAGGTACAATACTGGCGCGCGAGGAGCATGGCTTTGACGGTCAATCTGGTTTTTTGAAAGCTTGCGGCCAAGATCCACTTTTACAGACTGTGAAGCTTATCGCTGAACCGTGGGATTGTGGACCTGGCGGTTATCAGGTTGGCGGTTTTCCGCCGGGCTGGGCCGAATGGAACGATAAGTTCCGCGATACTGTAAGGGATTTTTGGAAAGGCGAAGCTACCCCAACCGGTTTGGCGCCGCGGCTTTGCGCTTCTGGCGATCTTTTTAACTATGCCGGTCGCCGCCCTTTCGCATCGGTCAATTTCATCACCGCGCATGATGGTTTTACGTTAAACGACCTTGTTACCTATAACGAGAAGCATAATGAGGCAAATGGCGAGGACGGAAAAGACGGTAGTTCTGACAATCGTTCATGGAATTGTGGTGCCGAAGGGCCGAGTGAGGACGAGGCAATTAACGCACTCCGCGCCCGGCAAATGCGCAACATGCTGGCCACGCTGATACTCGCGCAAGGAACGCCGATGTTGTTGGCAGGTGATGAATTCGCCCGCACCCAGCAAGGTAACAACAATGCCTATTGCCAGAATAGCGAAATTAGCTGGCTGAACTGGGACATTAAAGAGAAAGGCTACGAGCTTATTGCTTTTGTACAGAAGCTTACAAAGCTGCGGCACGATTACGCCATTCTCCGCCGAAACCGCTTTCTAACAGGCGTGTATAACGAGGAGCTGGAGATTAAAGACATCACCTGGATCAACGCCTCTGGAAATGAGATGCAAGATACTCAGTGGCAGGATGATGGTATGCGCTGCTTCGGCATGTTAATCGATGGTCGAGCCCAACCTTCCGGCATAAGAAAGCGCGGCGATGACGCGACCATTCTTATCGTGTTCAACGCAGCCGAGCAGGGTGTGAATTTCATTCTACCAAATTGCACGGGTGGCGGAGACTGGCGCCTTATGATTGACACCAATAATACAGAGACGGATGGCGACATGTTTTCCACCGGCAATACCTACACAGCCACCGGGCGATCCTTGCTCGTCTTTGGCCAACTTAAAGATTAGTGTTCAGGAAAAATTGAAATCCACTGCTGGTAAATCTTTGGGTACTGGCTTATTTTTTGACAGTGCCAGCGCGTTCAATCATGCGCAAAAGATCACTGACGGAATAAGGTTTGTGCAGCAAATCAAATTCATGGTGAACTTCATTGGCTAAAACATGGGAGTAGCCGCTTGTTAGTATCAATGGCAAAGCAGGCCATTTTTCGCGTACGCGCTTTGCTAACTCTATCCCGCCAATGCCGGGCATTACAACATCGCTGAAAACAAGGTCGAATGCGGCTTCATGTTCCTCAAGAATTTCCAAGGCCGTTTCTGCACTATCGGCCTGGGTAACTTCGTAACCAAGATCTTGCAACAGATTATAGGCGAAGTTTGCAACTTGCGGATTATCCTCGACAAGCAGAACTTTTCCACTGAAATTCTGCTGTGGTTTTTCGGGTGAACTGGATGCTTGAAGCAAGGGTGGCGCATGACGGGGCAGATAAATTGTAAAAACAGATCCGGTTGGCCCGGATTTAACCTCGATATCGCCGCCAGATTGCTTCACGAAGCCATAAACTTGGCTAAGCCCGAGCCCTGTGCCTTTTCCTATTTCCTTGGTTGTAAAAAAGGGTTCGAAAATTCGGTTTAGATGCTCCTGTGGAATGCCACTTCCATTGTCAGAAATGGAAACCCCGAGGTAAGGTAGGCCCTCGATTTTGCCCGGAAACGCACCGGCTTCATGGATATGAATTTGTATATGGCCCTGGCCGTTCATCGCATCACGCGCATTAACGACAATATTGACGATTGCCGTTTCGAACTGTCCACGGTCAACCTCTACATAACCATCATCACAATCGCTTGAAAGTTCAATTTCTATATGGCTACCGACAATGGTGCTGGTAATATCTGCAAGTTCTTGAATACAGGTATTCACCAAAAAAATTTCGGCCAACAATGTCTGACGTCGCGAAAAAGCCAAAAGCTGCGAGGTTAGTTTGGCAGCACGGTCTGATGAGTCTGCGATGGCCGCAATATATCGTTGGCGTTTCTCCTCGGTTAAATTGGAACGCCCCAGCAATTCCGCCGAGGAACGGATAACCGTAAGCAAATTATTGAAATCATGCGCAACCCCGCCGGTAAGTTGGCCAATGGCCTCCATCTTTTGAGATTGGCGCAATTGTTCTTCCGCACGGCGAAGGGCCTCAGCCTGAAGTTTTTCACCCGTGATATCTCGGCCATAGGCAAAAATCGTGCTGCCTTCGGTCTGGGTGCTCCAGGAAATATGCCGCAGGGAGCCATCCTGGTGAAGAATTTTATTTTCAAAACCAGAAAGCTGAGTTCTTGCCATTAGGCTTTCGAAAACCTGGCGCGTTTCTGTTATGTTTTCCTCATGGACGAATTCAATATAATTCCGGCCGACGACTTGGTTTGGCTCATACCCCAGCACCGCCTTCCAGGCTGGATTAACCGCCAGAAATTTTCCCTCTGCCGAAACGACCGCAAGCATATCCGGCGAATAACGCCAAACCCGGTCGCGCTCCGCGGTGCGCTCAGCGATGCGGCTTTCAAGCTCCCGGTTTAGTTCAGATAGTTCGCGTTGCGCCAGCACTTTCGCGGATGTTTCGACTACGATTGCTATAACACCCACCGGTTTTCCGGTGCTGCCGATAATGGCTGAATAATCCAGGTTCATCCACACCTGTTCTGGCTTACCCCTGCGGTGCAAGGTCAGTTCCTGGTCCTTATAGGAAAGTGTACCCCCGGCCAGCCCCACACGCATCACATTGTCGTTGAAATCGGCAACCTCACTCCACCCTTCACGCACTTTCATGCCCAAAAGCTGCGGGTGCCGGCCCCCGGCAAATTCCGAATAGGCATCGTTATAGATCATGATTCCATCTGCTTCCCAAAGCGTTACGATGGGAATGGGAGAGCGTAAGATAAGGTCGGTGGTCGCGCGAAGGGTCTCTGACCAGCCTGAGATCGGCCCCAGTACGGTGCTGGACCAGTCGAAGCCCGCAATCAGTTTGCTAAGCTCTCCACCCGCCGCCGGAAATAATGGGCGAGGCTTGGAGCCGGGCGCTGCATTGGTCATTCGTTCCGCCTCAATTGAAAATATCCGGTACACCAAGACACATCTTTGACGCTACAAAACCGGGCGATGCCATTTCTATGCCGCGTTTGGCGAGAATATCCCGCACCCAGTCTGGCCTGTCTGAGATGATACCATCCACACCAAAATCAATCATGCGATGGATGGCTTCAGCCTCGTTCACCGTCCATGGTATCACCTCCAAGCCAAGGCGCTTTGCTTCATCCATCTCTGCCATTTGCAGGCTCTCATGAAACGGTGCCCAGGCTTTGGCCCCGGTGCTGGCCACCGCGCGCGGCAGGCTGCCGCCAAATGCCGTCATTCTGGTCTTGCCAAACCACACATCAGCGTTGGCCACGGTTTCAGGTGCCGTGAGGCAGCAACGGGACAAAGCAGGCTCAAGAACCGTGGCTTCCTCCAGCACCCGCCAGTCGAACGCTAGGAGCATGGCATTGCCGATGCGGTTTGCCCCTCGCAAAACGCGCACAACCTCCGCCACCATAAGTTTCGTGCCTAGCGTTGCTTCCGGCTGATCCGGATAGGTTTTTAACTCGAGAAGAAAATCCAGTTTTGTGCTGGCGGCGAGGATATCTTCCAGGGCCGGAATGCGGGCACCCGCCACCGGCGCTTGTTCCGCAAACCGCTTTGCGTAAGCTGAGCCCGTGCGCAAGCGGCCGACATCATAGGCGCTGATCTGCTGGAATGTCAGTGCACTGATAAATGGCGCATCGCCGCCCACATATGCACCGGAACTGTCCCGGGCGAAGTCAGGGTTCAGCCGTGGGTCGTGATGCGCCACCGGAACACCATCGGCGGTGACCGCGATGTCCAGCTCTACCCCGGTAAGATTCAGCTTTTCCGCCAGCGCGAACCCCGCCAGGGTGTTTTCCGGCACCAGGCCCCGTGCGCCGCGATGCCCGAAAACCGCGATCAAAGCTGGTTTGTCGCGGCGTCCGCCAGCACAGCGGCAATCTGCTCAAACGCGCGGGCGCGGTGGCTGATCTTGTCTTTCTCATGGCCCAGCTCGGCATAGCTTTGTTCGTAGCCGTTGGGAATGAAGATTGGGTCGTACCCAAACCCTGCCCCGCCGCGTGGTGCCGGGGCGATGCGCCCGGACGCCTCTCCGATATAGGTGGCGGTGGACCCATCCGGTTGGGCCAGGCAAAGCGCGCAGGTGAACCAGGCGTCCCAATCATTCTTGGCTTCCGCCGCCGCGATGATCTTGGCGAAGGCACCCGGATAGTCATCCCCCGCGTAGCGTGAGGAATAAATCCCTGGCTGGCCGTTCAGCGCCGAAACTGAAAGCCCGGAATCATCACCAATGGCCGGCAGGCCGGATGCCTTGGCGGCGGCCACAGCCTTTATCCGCGCATTGCCAGCGAAATCCGGTGCGGTTTCGGCGGGTTCTGGCAGGCCGAGCGCGCCGGATGAGGTCACCTCATAGCCGAGCGGCGCCAGCAGGGTTTGGAATTCTTTCAGCTTGCCAGGGTTATGCGTGGCGATGACGAGTTTTTTCATGCGCGCCCGGCATCGCCTGAAAGCATACCGGGGTCAATCTTCAGCTTCGCCAAGGCGCGCTGCCATTTGGTCTGGTAGGCCGAATCAAAAATGATGTCGTTATCCGGGTCCGTGGTCAGCCAACTATTCTGGCAGATCTCTTCCTCCAACTGGCCCGCACCCCAGCCCGCATACCCCAGCAGCAACCGCGCCTGGGCAGGCCCGCCGCCGGAAGCCACGGCTTGCAGCACCTCCATGCTGGCGCTCAAAACATGCGCCCCATCCACATCCAGGCTGCCTTCGGTCATCCATTCAGCCGAATGCAGTACAAAACCGCGATGATCCTCCACCGGCCCGCCCTGGCCCACGGCTAAATCGCGCTGCGGCGGGTGCGGTTCCACGCCCAATTGCTGCAAAAGATCGCTGAATCTGGGTTTACGCAACGTGCGGTTCAGCACCAGGCCCATCGCCCCTTCCTCGTTATGCGCACAAATAAAAATCACGCTTTGCGTAAACCGTGGATCGCGCATGGCTGGCATCGCCAGAAGCACCTGGCCGGTCAGCCAGCTTGGGCGGGAGGCAGTCGAAATTTCGGGGTTAGTCATCCGCCCAATATATTCGCGCGCGCGCCTCTCTGCCAGCCCCGGCGCACCCGGCTTCACGTCACCCGTCAGTTCGCGTAAGATGGTGCATCCATTTCACGAGCGATAGGCAGACAATGATCAAAACTGGTGACAAAATTCCGGCCATGAAGCTCATGCTGGCCACGCCGGAAGGCCCGCGCGAAGTGGATACGGCTGAGCTGCTCGGCCTTGGAAAAGTTGTGCTGTTTGCTGTGCCGGGTGCCTTTACCCCCACTTGCAGCGCCAAGCATGTGCCTGGCTTTGTGAAGCTGGCGCCGGAGCTGAAAGAAAAAGGCGTGGACAGGATCGTCTGCCTGGCGGTGAATGACGCCTTCGTGCTCGGCGCCTGGGCCAAGGACCAGAAAGCAGGCGATGCCGTGCAATTTCTGGCCGATGGTTCCGCCGCCTTCACCAAGGCTTTAGGGTTGGAGCTGGACCTTGTGGCGCGCGGCATGGGCATTCGCAGCCAGCGTTTCGCACTGGTGATTGAGAACGGCACCGTGACCAAGGTGGCCGTGGAAGAACCGGGCGGGTTCGAGGTCAGCCGCGCCGAGGCCATTCTCGAAGCCCTCTAAGCCGGTGGCTCTCGCCCTCACGGTTGTTGTACCGTGCTTTAACGAACGCGCGAATGTGGCTCCCATGGTGGCGGCGCTGGAAAGCGCCCTCGCCGGTTTGGCGTGGGAGGTTGTGTTCGTTGATGATGACAGCCCGGACGGCACCGCCGCCGAGGCCAAGCGGATTGCGGCAAGCGACAAGCGGGTGCGGTGCATCCGCCGGATCGGGCGGCGGGGGTTGTCCTCGGCGGT
>JAGWIE010000338.1 GCA_028866445.1 Rhodospirillales bacterium
CAGCATCGGGATGTGACGATCGCCGAGGGTGACGGCAAGCAGGAGCTTCTGGAAATTGAGGTCCGCGGCAAGCGCGGCGTCGGGCATTGTAAGAGTATGCCGGGGGCTGTGCGCGTTTATCAGCGGCTGCTGGCGCGAGCCAAGCCGGTGCAGGTGGAATCCCGCCGGGAGCGGCAGCACCGGCGCAGAAATGGTGGGGAGGCACCTGTCCCGTCCGCGCCGGAATATCCGGCGGCGACGGATCTCGTCTTCCCGGGCAATCACATCAAGCTGTTCAATAATCTGCTGGCCCGGACTGGGCTCAAGCAGGACCGGGATGGCAAGGCCCGGACCGCCTATAGTTTGCGCCATACCTATATCTGCATGCGGCTGATGGAAGGGGCTGATATTTACCAGGTCGCCAAGAATTGCCGCACCTCGGTCGAGATGATCGAGAAGCATTATGCTGTGCATCTGAAGAACACGCTCGATGCCACCGCCATCAATGTCATGCGTAAGCGCGCCGGGAAGGGGAAATTAAAAGCCGGTGCGGAGAAGGGGGCTCGGAAGGCGGGAGAGCTTACCACGGAACTGGATGGGGACGGGGCGGATTGAGGCCGATTGAAAGCAGGGCGTAGGCCTGGCCGGACAGCGATCCGCTTGGCGGATCGCCCAGAAGCGCACCCCTCGCGGGTGCGCAACTTGGGGCTTGGCCCCGCTGAATCTGTTCACCGGCTGCTCTTTTTAAAACGCCTGCGTAATTAGGTTTTAAAACGCCTGCGTAATTAGGCCGAATGGCAGTCTCACCGGTGACAGTTTATCGCGAAGCAGAAACGAGATCGCGGGGGAGCAGGGTAACCTGATTGCCGCCATTGCGCTTCGACTGATACATCGCCTCATCGGCATGTTTAAGCAAAATCTCTGGTTCCGAAAAATCCAGGGGATAGATGGTGGCCCCGAGGCTGGCGGTAATCCTGTATCGTTCATTGCTGCTGTTGCAGCCTTCGACGACGGCTTCGACGATGCGGTTGAGAATGGATAAAATTTCCTGGGCCGATCGCAGATCCTCGAGAACGACGACGAACTCGTCTCCACCAAACCGGGCAACCATATCGATATCACGAACGATGTTTTGGATCGCTTGGGCCGCCATGAGCAGGCATTGATCTCCTGCTACATGGCCGAGTTCATCGTTGATGGTTTTGAAGCCATCCAAGTCAATCACGGCGAGCGCCATAAGGGATTGGCTGCGGCAGGCACGTTTTTGCGCGTTGATGAGGCGCAACATGAAGGTTCGCCGGTTTGGCAAGCCTGTCAGCGGGTCGGTGAGTGAAAGGGTCTCGAGCTGCGTCTCCAAGGCTTCCCGGTACACGGCTGAGCCGGTAAGGGCGGCGAACATCTCGGCAATGGCGAGGCTTGTGGCGTTTGGTGGCGCGGGGTGCCGGTGCAGCCAGGCAATCGCGATGGCGCCGCTGAATCCGGCGGGGCCCGGCAATGGCACAACCAGATTGGCGCGCAGTCCGGCTCTCACGAAGTCCGGCATGGCATCCGCGCTATTGGGATAATCAGGCGTAAACAGCGCTTGGCCCGAGGCGAGCACGCGCCCGACCGTGCCTTGACTGGCGGAGAAGCTGAACTTGACGATGGGGGTTTGGTTGAGCTGTTCCAAACCGTGGAACAGTTTGTACCTCAATTGCCCGGGTTCATCGAAAACAATCAGAGCCACACCGTCGGCGCCCAGGAGCTGGGCCAGGCGTTCGGCGGCGGCGGCAAAAAAGTCGGGGAAAGAGAAAATCTTGAGCAGGCCGGTCATGGCCCGCATGGCCATCTCCCAGCGTTGTATATCATCCCAAACTGGCTGATCAGTATTTTGCATTGGCTTATGCCCGCGTGGTTCTTCCCGATAGTCTGTACCGTTCCGGCGGTGTTATGGGGAGCGGGGGCCGCGCGGAAA
>JAGWIE010000339.1 GCA_028866445.1 Rhodospirillales bacterium
ACGGTGAGGCCGGAGAGTTTGATCGTCGGCTGGCCTACCCCCACAGGCACGCCCTGGCCGTTTTTGCCGCAGGTGCCAATGCCCGGGTCCAGCGCCGGGTCGTTGCCAATCATCTCCACCTTGGTCAGCGCGTCCGGCCCGTTGCCGATCAGTGTGGCCCCCTTCACCGGGGTCGTCACCTTGCCGTCCTCGATGAGGTAAGCCTCGGAGGCGGCGAAAACGAACTTACCGGAGGTGATATCCACCTGCCCGCCGCCAAAATTCACCGCATACAAGCCGCGCTTCACGGAGGCGATCATGTCTTCCTTATTATCCTGCCCGCCGAGCATGATGGTGTTGGTCATGCGCGGCATCGGCGCGTGGGCGTAACTCTGGCGGCGGCCATTGCCGGTGGCGCGCATGTTCGTCAGCCGGGCGTTCTGCCGGTCCTGAATAAAGCCGGTGAGAATCCCATCCTCGATCATCACCGTGCGGGAGGTGGGCGTGCCCTCATCGTCGATCGTCAACGAGCCGCGGCGGTTGGGAATGGTGCCGTCATCCACCACCGTGACGCCCTTAGAGGCGATGCGGCTGCCCATCAGCCCGGCAAAGGCGGAGGTCTGCTTGCGGTTGAAATCCCCTTCCAGCCCATGCCCAATCGCCTCATGCAGCAATATGCCCGGCCAGCCGGAACCCAGCACCACGGGCATTTCGCCCGCCGGGGCGGCAACGGCGGCAAGGTTCACCTCCGCCTGGCGGATAGCCTCGCGCACCGCGTTCTGCCAGAAATCCGGGGCGATATAGGCGCCATAGCCGGAGCGCCCGCCCGCCCCATGGCTGCCGGATTCGCGCTTGCCGTTTTCCTCCAGCACCACGGAGATGTTGAGGCGCACCAGCGGGCGGATATCCGCCACGCGGGCACCCCCGGCGCGGATGATCTCGATCACCTGCCATTCCCCGGCAATGCTGGCCATCACCTGCACCACACGCTTGTCCGCCGCGCGGGCGAAATCGTCGATCTGCTTCAGCAGCGCCGCGCGGTCCGCGAAGGGGGCCTCACCCAGCGGGTTCACGCCTTCGTAAAGCGGGGCGCTGGCAGGGGCCGGGCCAGCGGCCGAAACACTATGCTCCATGGCCTTGGCGGCGCGGATGGTTTCCGCGGCGCGGGCCAGAGCCTTGGCGGAAAGATCTCCGGCATGGGCGAAATAAGCAGCCTCCCCCAGCACGGCGCGCAAGCCAAAACCCCTTCGCGTGTCGAAGCTGGCGGCGCGTATGCGGCCATCATCCAGCGAGATGGACTCCGATTCCCGGTATTCCAGGAACAACTCGCCATCGTCCGTACCGTCCAGCGCCGTGGCGATATGCTTGCGCGCGGCCTCCAAATCCAACCCCTTTGGGCCGTGGAACAGCTCGTCCGCCTTGTTAAGCGCGTCACTCATCTCAAAACACTCCTATTCTGCCGGGGCGAAGGCCCTGGCAGGTGCCGCCACCGCGCCGCGCAGGCCATGGCGCGCGCCAATGGCAGAGGCGAAGAGCAGCACGGCATTCAGCTCATGCACAAAACCGAGCTCGTTATTTCCCAATACAAGTGTCGCCATGCCGAGCACATATTGCAACGCCACCAGCCCGGCCAGCAGCAGAAATAAATCCCGCGTGGCGGGCGGCAGCTTCATCCGCAGCCCCATCACCGCAGTGGCAAGCGCGGTGAGCGCGGTTATGGTGGCCAGCAGCCGGTGGCAGAACTGCACCGTGCCCTTGTTGATAACGAAATTCATCCAGACCGGACTTTGGCCAAACATGTCTGGCGGCAGCCAATGGCCATCCATGGCGGGAAAACTGTTGAAGACGTGCAGCGCCCCGGAGGTGGCGACCAGCGCGCCAAACCCCATCGTCACCCAGATCAGCGCCACAGTGGCGGTGGAAAAACCACGCAGAATAACGGCT
>JAGWIE010000340.1 GCA_028866445.1 Rhodospirillales bacterium
TCTGCGAAATGGCGGAAGCAGGCGACGCATTTTTCTACCTCGGCCACGGCGGAGGCATAGGTTTTGCCCATCTCCATGGTCGCCTGGCGGGCCAGGCGATCTTTGTTCGCCTCGAACGCCTCGGCAATGCGGCCCAGCAGAGCGGTGCGCGCCTCAAGCGTCTCGCGCCGCCAGCGGTGGAACATATTCGTGGCCAGAGCCAGTTTTTCGTCGATCTGGGCCGGGCTGAGCTCTTCGTAGCGGGCGATTTCCTGTCCCGTCGCCGGGTTCACGGTTTTAAGCATGTTGGTCCCCTTGTTGCGAAGTCAGCCCCAGAGATGAGCTCTGGGGCTTTTTCGCGCAAGCGGGGGGAAGGGCCGGGCAGGGTAGAGCGCCCGGCATGGGCGTTCAGGTTTTTTGCAAGCCGAACTCGCCGGTTTCCATGTCGTGCTCCAGCCCCAGCAGGGTTTGCGGCATCCGGTATTTCAGCACCACGAACCAGGCCAGCCCGATGAGCATGTAAACCGCGAAACCGTAGGGGAAGTAATTATAGGGTGCGGCGGGCACGGGGTACACGCTGCCCACCAGAGAGAGGAACATCAGCACGGTGCCAAGGCCGCCCATGATGTAGTCGCCGGTTTTTGCAACGCCCAGCTTGCGCAGCAAGGCGGGTGCGGCGGCGGAGCAGGCCATATAGACCAGGATGAACCCGAAGCTGGCGATGGTGCCGAAATATCCCAGCAGATCAGTGTAAGCATGAAAGCTGAACGCGGCGCAGACGATGAAGTTGAGCGCGCAGCCGAGGGTAACGGCCACATGCGGGGTTTTGTGGTTGCTGTGCACCAGCCCGACGCTGCGATGCATGAGCTGATAGCGACCGAGCGAGAACAGCATCCGGCTGAAAGCGTTGATGGAAGCCAGCGCGCAGGCAAAGCAGCTGATCGCGGCGCCGATATAAATCACCAACGTGAGAACCGCACTCTTGCCGGAAACGAGATCGTTCATCGGCCCGGTGCTGGCGCCGAGTTTGGCGGCGTCATCCCCGAAACCCTGGGTAATGATATAGGTGGTGATGATGAAGAACACACCAGCGATGATCGGGGTGAGAATGACCGCGCGCGGGATAACGCGATGCGGGTTGCGGGTTTCCTTGCCCAAAGTGGCCGAGCTTTCAAAGCCGACATAAGAGAAGATGCCGAACACGATGGCCTGCGCGATGGAGGCGAAAGAAGCGCCCTGCAGCGTGTTCTGCTTCACATCCAGCGTAAAGCCATGCGCCTGCCAGGAGATGAAGCACACAATGAGGATGATGGTCATCGAAATGGCCTCGATGGTGAGGCCGATGCGCGACGAGATGCGGATGTCACGCACCGCCAGCAGCCATACGCCAAGCGAAATGACCAGGAAGATGAGCGCGCGCGGTAGCAAAGGGGCACCGAAGGCGGAGAGGATGTCTTGTACGAACAGCCCGGTGGCGGCGGTGAGCGCCATGGCGGTGAACAAATAAGCCGCCAGCATCGCCCAGCCGGAGAGAATGCCCCAGCTTGGCCCAAGCCCGCGCGACACATAAATGAAAAACGAACCAGCCGCCGAGATTTTGGAGGCGAGCTTGCCGATATTCACGCCAATGATGACGAGCGCGATTGTTGCCAGTACGTAGACAAGCCAGGACGCCGTGCCCGCCATGCCCGCCACAACCGCCACCGCGATGGCCGGGGTGAGCGTGGGCGAAACATTGGCGACAGATTGCCCCAACGCTTCGAGAAACGATAAACTATCTTTCCGCAGCTCCGACATCGGGCCTGTTCTCCTTCGGCAATCCGGTTAAAAATTTCTTTTGAAGAAAAATTTTTAATTTAAAGAACAAACGGGATTCAAGCGGGAAAAAATGGAAATCGTGCCGTTCTAGCCGAAAT
>JAGWIE010000033.1 GCA_028866445.1 Rhodospirillales bacterium
GGCGACCGCGTGCGCGCTTACATCTATGATGTGCGCGAGGAACCGCGCGGCCCGCAGATTTTCCTCTCCCGCAGCCATCCTGGCTTCCTGGCCAAGCTGTTCGCGCAGGAAGTGCCGGAAATTTACGACGGCATCATCGAGATCAAAGCCGTTTCCCGCGACCCTGGCAGCCGCGCGAAAATGGCCGTCATCTCGCGCGATGCCTCTATCGACCCCGTGGGCGCCTGCGTGGGTATGCGCGGCTCGCGCGTGCAGGCGGTAGTGGCCGAGCTCCAGGGCGAAAAGGTCGATATCATCCCCTGGTCGCCCAACGTCGCCACCTTTGTGGTGAACGCGCTGGCACCGGCTGAGGTTTCCAAGGTGGTGATGGATGAGGATGCCGGGCGGGTCGAGGTTGTGGTGCCGGATAGCCAGCTTTCGCTGGCCATCGGCCGCCGTGGCCAGAATGTGCGTCTTGCCTCGCAGCTTACCCGCTGGGATATCGATATTCTGACGGAAGCCGAGGAATCCGAGCGCCGCCAGGAAGAATTCCGCCGCAAGACCGGCCTGTTTGTGGAGGCGCTGGATGTGGACGACGTGATCGCCGGATTGCTGGTGCAGGAAGGCTTCGAGTCGATCGAAGACCTGATCACCACGCCGGAAGAGGAAATCGCCACCATCGAAGGTTTCGATGAGAATGTCGCCATCGAGCTGGCACGCCGCGCCACAACTTTCCTGGAACGCCAGGCCAGTGAGCAGGAGGAAAAACGCGTGGCTTTGGGTGTGTCTGACGACATCGCCGCCATCGAAACTTTCTCCGCCGCAGACCTCATCGTGCTGGGCGAGAAGGGTGTAAAAACGCTGGACGACCTGGCCGATCTCGCTGGCGATGAGCTCGTTGAAATGCTGGGCGAGGAAATCCTTAGCGAGGAGCAGGCAAATGAGATCATCATGGCCGCCCGCGCCCATTGGTTCGAGGGGGAGGACGGCAACGCAGCCTGAACCCGCCAATTTGCCGCCGGAAACCTTGCCGGAGGAGCCAGAGCAAGGCCCGCTCCGGCGCTGCCTCGTCACCAGGACGCAGGGGCGGCGGGAAGAGATGCTCCGTTTCGTCGCTTCCCCGGACGGAGCACTGATTTTCGACCCCGGCGCAACCCTGCCAGGACGCGGAATGTGGTTGAGTGCGAGCGTTGATGTGATAGAACTGGCGGTCCGGCGTGGCGTGTTCGCGCGTGCCGCCCGGGCGCCGCTTAAATTGCCTGAAAGCCTGCATAAAGTGGTGGAGGCCGTGCTGGCGCGGCGGCTGTCTGATCTGCTAGGTTTGGCGCGGCGCAGCGGCGCCGCGATTTCCGGCTTCGAAAAAGCCAGAGAGTGGCTGCAGGCAAGCAAAGGCGGGCTTATTGTTCAGGCCGCCGATGGCAGCGTTGAGGAACGCGCCCGCTTCGTGGGCGGCCGCGCGGTGCCATGTGTCGCGGTGCTTTCCGCTGCGGCGCTGGGCAAAATATTCGGGCGGGAGCATACGGTGCACGTGGTTATCTTGCCCGGGCGGTGGGCACAGATGATCGAATTAGAGGCGCGGCGCCTGCTGGGTGTTGCGAAGGAAAGCGTAAGCGGGCAGTAAGCCCAGCAAACAAGGCCGGGGTCAAATCCGGCCGCGACGTGAAGATTGGACCGGATTTAGCATGAGCGACGGCAACGACCAGAATGAAACCAAGGGCAGGCTCTCGCTGCGCCCCGCTGCGCGCGGCGATGCCGGGCATACGGTCGATGCCGGGTCGGTGCGGCAGAGCTTCTCGCATGGCCGCTCCAAGGTCGTGCAGGTTGAGGTTCGCAAGAAACGTGGTGCCGCGGCTGTGGCTGGCCCGGCACCCGGCACACCTGCCGCTCCGGCCACGCCATTAACCCTGCGCCCTCAGCCTGAGCGCGCCGCCGGCCCCAGTGCTGCACCCAGCTCCGCGCCTTCCGGGCAGCGCCCCCGCCAAACCAGTGGTGGCGGGGCGCAACGCGCCTTAACCGCCGCTGAGCTCGCCACACGCCAACGCGTGCTGGCTGCCGCCGCCAAGGCCGAGGCCGAACGCCACGAGCAAGAAAAAATCTCCATCCTCTCCGCCGCTGAAGAAGCCCGCCGCAAGGCCGAGGAAGACGCCAAGCGCGAAATTGAGGAAGCCGCCCGCCGTAAGGTTGAGGAGGCGGAAGCCGCCGCCCTGGCCAAGGCCGAGGCAGAACGCGCCGCCAGCCAGCCAGCGCAGGCAGCCGAACCCGCACCGCAGGCCCCTGTGGCTACACCGCAACGCCCGGCAGGCCCGGCCCGGCCCGGCCCGGCGCAACCCACGCGCCCGGCCACCACCGCGCCTGCCCCCCGCACCACATTACAGCTTAAGCCAGGCGGCCGCCCTGCTGGCGAGGATGACGAAGACGCTCCGCGCGGCCCGCGCCGCCCGACCGCCCCGGCACCACGGCGCGGTATGCCTGTGGCACCCGCCAAAAAAATCGGCGACGGCAACCGCCGCGCTGGGCGTATCGATGTACAGGCCGCCATTGAGGGCGAGGACGAGAAAACCCGTTCGCTGGCCTCCGTGCGCCGCCAGCGCGAGCGCGAACGCCGTCAGGCTGAGCTGGAGCTGCTGCGCTCCGATGGTCTGAAAGTTGTGCGCGAGGTTGTGCTGCCTGAAACCATCACGGTTCAGGAGCTGGCCAACCGTATGGCTGCCCCTGGCCGCGATGTGGTGCGCGCTTTGATGAAAATGGGCGTGATGGCCACCATCACCCAGGCGATCGACGCTGACACCGCTGAGCTGATCATCACCGAATTTGGCCACAAAGTGCGCCGCGTGTCTGATTCCGACGTGGAGATTGGCCTGGAAGGTGAGATTGACACGGACGAAGATTTGCAGCCGCGCCCGCCTGTTGTCACCATCATGGGCCATGTGGACCACGGCAAAACCAGCCTGCTGGATGCGTTGCGCCATACGGATGTCGCGGCTGGCGAGGCCGGTGGCATCACCCAGCATATCGGCGCGTATCAGGTTACACTGCCTTCCGGCCAGGCCATCACCTTCCTCGACACACCGGGCCACGAAGCCTTCACCGCCATGCGCGCGCGCGGCGCTGCCTCCACCGATATCGTGGTGCTGGTTGTCGCGGCGGATGACGGCGTGATGCCGCAAACCATCGAGGCGATTAAACACGCCAAAGCGGCGGATGCGCCCATCATCGTGGCGATCAACAAGATCGACCGCCCGGGTGCGGACGCCAACCGCGTGCGCCAGGAGCTGCTGCAGTACGAGATCGTGACCGAAAGCATGGGTGGCGAGACCATCGATGTTGAGGTTTCGGCGCTGAAGAAGCTGAACCTGGAGAAGCTGGAAGAAGCCATCCTGCTGCAGGCCGAAGTGCTGGAGCTGCGCGCCAACCCCGACCGTTCCGCCGAGGGTGCGATCATCGAGTCCCGTCTGGACAAGGGCCGCGGCCCGGTGGCCACGGTGCTGGTGCAAAAAGGCACGCTGCACCAGGGTGAAATTGTGGTGGCAGGCGCCCAGTGGGGCCGCGTTCGCGCCATGCTGAACGACAAGGGCCAGAACGTGAAGGAGGCTCCGCCCGCCCTGCCGGTGGAAATCCTTGGCCTCTCCGGCGCGCCGACAGCGGGCGAACCCTTCGTGGTCGTCGAGAACGAGCAGCGCGCCCGCGAGATCACCGAGTACCGCGCCGCCAAGCTGCGCGAGCGCCAGGTGGCCGCGCAAACCGCCCTGCGCGGCACGATGGAGGAAATGCTCGCCCGCATTCAGGCCGGCGCGCAGAAGGAAGTCGCGGTCGTCGTCAAGGCGGACGTACAGGGCTCCGCCGAGGCGATCGGCGTGGTACTCGGCAAGCTCGGCAACGAGGAGGTGCGGGTTCGCGTCATCTATTCCGGTGTCGGCCAGATCACCGAGAGCGACGTGCAGCTCGCCAAGGCGTCCGATGGTCTCATCATCGCCTTCAATGTCCGCGCCAATGTCCAGGCGCGCGAGCTGTCCCAGCGCGAGGATGTGGATATCCGCTATTACTCGATTATCTACGAAGTCGGCGACGACATCGAGAAGCTGGTCAAGGGCAAGCTGGCGCCGGTGCATCGCGAGAAGTTCCTGGGCTACGCGGAAATCCGCCAGGTGTTCAACATCACCAAGACCGGCAAGGTCGCGGGCTGTTACGTCACCGAGGGTGTGGTCAAGCGCGGATGCGGCGTGCGCCTGCTGCGCGACAACGTGGTCATTCACCAGGGCGAGCTGTCGCAGCTCAAGCGCTTCAAGGACGATGTGAAGGAAGTGGCCCGCGGCTATGAATGCGGCCTCTCTTTTGCGGGCTTCCAGGATCTGCGCGAGGGCGATGTGGTGGAGTGCTATGAAACCGAAATCGTCGCGGCCTGATGCCGGGCATGGCGCTGGCCCCAGCCAGCGTCAGCTCCGAGTGGGTGAGGAAATCCGCCACGTCCTCTCAGATATAATGTTGCGTACCGAGTTTCACGACCCGGAACTCGCCCGCGCGCATATCACCATCTCCGAAGTCCGCATGTCGCCGGACCTTAAACACGCTTTGGTATTCGCGAGCGTGCTGGGCCAGCAGGACATCCGGCCCTTGCTGCCAGCGCTAAAGCGCGTCTGCCCGTTTTTGCGCGCGCAAATCGCCCCGCGTTTGGGCCTGCGCATAACGCCAGAGCTGAAATTCGTGGCTGACGAGGCGCTGGACGAGGCAACCAGGATCAACAAACTCCTGCACAGCCCGGAAGTGGCGCGGGACCTTGACGGCAAGCAGGACTGAGAATCCCACCACCACCAGGCTGATCACCAGCCCAGATGCCGCGGCGGAATTGCTGTGCGCGGGAAGACTGGTGGCCTTTGGGACTGAGACGGTCTACGGCCTGGGGGCGGAGGCCACCAACGCGCAAGCTGTTGCCGCCATTTATGAAGCCAAGGGCAGGCCCAGCTTTAACCCGCTCATCTGTCATTTTGCCTCAGGCGAAGCCGCTTTCGCGCATGTGCAGCCCAATGCCATCGCAGAAACACTTGCAGCGGCCTTCTGGCCCGGCCCGCTTACATTGGTGCTGCCGCGCCGCGCCTCCTCGCCGGTTTCGCAACTGGCCGCGGCGGGGCTGCCAACACTCGCCGTGCGGGTGCCCGCCCACCCCATGGCGCAGGCAATGCTCAGGCTGGCCAATCTGCCCATCGCAGCACCTTCCGCCAATCGCTCTGGCCGCATCTCCCCCACCAGCGCGTCGCATGTCATGGCGTCACTCGGCGGGCGCATTGCTGCCATACTGGAATCCGGCCCCTGCGAGACGGGGCTGGAATCAACGGTGCTGGACCTTTCCGGAGAAGCCCCCGTGCTGCTGCGCCCCGGCTTTATCACGCGGGAGATTCTGGAAGCCAAAATTGGCCCGCTTGCCAGCCCCTCTGCGCTTGGCAATGCGCCCGTGGCACCGGGAATGCTCGCCTCGCATTACGCGCCAAACCTGCCCGTGCGGCTTAACGCCACCGCGCCTTTGCCGCATGAAGCTTTTCTTGCCTTTGGCCCCGCTCCAGCGGGCGCGCTGGTGTTTCAGCTTTCTGAAACGCAAAATCTGGCGCAAGCCGCCGCCAATCTGTTCCAGGCGCTGCACTGGCTGGATGACCACGCCACGCGCCAGGGCCTCACCGCCATCGCCGCCGCGCCCATTCCCGCTTCGGGTATCGGCATTGCCATAAACGACCGGCTTTCCCGCGCCGCCGCCCCACGTGGCTGATCTTTCTGGCAAAGCCATTTCAGCTTTGTCACCTACCAGATGGTATGCCGCGCCGGGCTGTTGGCGTATTTCATCCGCAGGCTTCATCTTGCCGCCTCATTGCGGGCGTGGCACCTAAATACAAAACGATTGGATAGGAGGAACTCTCTTTGGTGAAACCCTTGCGCAAGGCCGTGCTCCCTGTTGCCGGCCTCGGTACGCGCTTTCTGCCCGCCACCAAGGCCATGCCGAAAGAGATGCTCCCCGTCGTCGACAAGCCTTTGATCCAATACGCTGTGGATGAAGCCCGCGCCGCCGGCATCGACCAATTTTGCATGGTCACCGGCCGCGGCAAAACCGCGCTCATCGACCATTTCGACATCGCCTTCGAGCTGGAAGCCACTCTGGCGGAACGCAACAAGCGAGAGGCGCTGGACCTGCTGAGGGAAGAAGCAATGCCTCCCGGTGCCATCACCACCGTGCGCCAGCAAGTGCCGCTCGGCCTCGGCCACGCCATCTGGTGCGCCCGCACCTTCATTGGCGACGACCCCTTCGCCATCCTGCTGCCGGATGATCTGGTGCTGAGCAAAACCCCCTGCACCCAGCAGCTTGTGAACGTATATAACGAGACCGGCGGCAATGTCGTCGCCATTTCCGAAGTGCCGCGCGAACAAACCAACCGCTACGGCATCCTCAAAACCGGCAAGATCGAGGGCGATCTCGTGGAGGTCACCGGCATGGTGGAGAAGCCAAAGCCGGAGGACGCACCCTCCAACCTCTCCATCATCGGCCGCTACGTGATGCTGCCTGAGGTCATCACCTATCTTTCCCGCATGGAAGCCGGTGCTGGCAACGAGGTGCAGCTCACCGATGCCATGGCCAAAATGATCGGTGAAAAACCCTTCCATGGCCTGAAATTCGAGGGCCAGCGGTTTGATTGCGGCGACAAGATCGGGTTTCTGGAGGCGCAAATTGCCTTCTCCCTCGCCCGGACAGACCTCAGCCCCGCCGTGCGCGAATTTCTGAAGAAATACGTCAACGCGTAACCCTGATTTCCGAGAAGAATCGATGAGCTTTTCACATAAATTTCCCGCCAGCTCCTTACGCGAATACGATATTCGCGGCATTGTCGGCGAAACCTTGAACGAGGCGGATGCCTTCGCCATTGGCCGCGTATTCGGCTCCATCGTCGCCGAGGCTGGCGGCAAAAAAGTTGTCGCCGGGCGCGATGGCCGGCTTTCTTCCCCGTCTCTTGCCAAGGCGCTCATCGAAGGGCTGATCGCCTCTGGCATGGAGGTAGTGGATGTCGGCCAGGGGCCGACGCCGATGCTCTATTACGCCTCCTTCACCGAGCCCGCTGATGGCGCGGTGATGGTGACAGGCAGCCACAACCCGGCGAATTATAACGGTTTCAAAATGATGCTGAAGAACAAGCCGTTCTTCGGCGCGCAGATTCAAGACCTCGGTGCCCGCGCGGCCAAGGGCCAGGTGATACCCGAAGCCAAGGGCAGCGTGAGCGGGAAGGACATCTCCGATGCCTATATCACCCGTTTGCTGAAAGACTGGGACGGCACGCGCGAGCTGAAAATTGTATGGGATAACGGCAACGGTGCCGCGGGTGATGTGCTGCGCAAGCTGGCCGCCAAGCTGCCTGGCAAGCACAAGCTGCTTTTTGCCGAGGTGGATGGCGCCTTCCCCAACCATCACCCAGACCCCACCGTGCCGAAGAACCTGGAAGCCCTGGTTGAAGCCGTGAAGAAGGAAGGCGCTGACGTGGGCGTCGCTTTCGATGGCGACGCTGACCGGATCGGCCTGGTGGACAATGAAGGCCATATTCTGTTCGGCGACCAGTTCCTGGTGCTCATGGCCCGGGACGTGCTGAAAGCCCATCCCGGCGGCACCATCATCGCCGATGTGAAAGCCAGCCAGGTGCTGTTCGACGAAGTGGCGAAGGCGGGCGGCAAACCGCTGATGTGGAAAACCGGCCATTCGCTTATCAAATCCAAAATGGCCGAAACCAAAGCCCCGCTGGCGGGGGAAATGTCCGGCCATATTTTCTATAACGACAAATGGTACGGGTTTGACGATGCGCTTTACGCCGCCGTGCGCGTGCTGGGCGTGATCGCCCGCATGAACGAAACCGTGGGCGAATTCCGCGCCTCGCTGCCGCAAGTGCTCAACACGCCGGAATTGCGGTTCGACTGCCCGGACGAACGCAAATTCGCCGTGGTGGCGGAAGTGGCGGAGCGGCTGAAGGAAAGCGGCGCGAAAGTATCCGACACCGACGGCGTGCGCGTGAACACCGAGGATGGCTGGTGGCTGCTGCGCGCTTCCAACACCCAGGCGGTGCTGGTGGCGCGGGCTGAAGCCAGCTCCGGGGCTGGGCTGATGCGGCTTAAATCCGCTCTTGCGGCACAACTTTCCGCTTCGGGCCTAGCACCGGATTTCTCAGCCCCTTCAGCGGGGCATTAAGACAACAACCCCGCCCTTTCATATCATGCTTAGAAAGGGCGGGCGCGGCAGCTTTGCCTTCAGCTTGCCAAAGCGCGCCACCCCGGCCAGCCGCCGGTCCAGAAATGCCAGCGTCTTCTCTGAGTCCATCGAGCTGTCGCTCAGCCAGTAAAACAGCGTGGCACCAAGCACCGCACCCAAAATGGCGCGTTTGCTGTACCAGGACATGTCCGCACTCTTATCCCCCGCCGCGAACCACGTTGCATCCGCCATGCGCGCGATGATCTTCGCCAAGCGCGGCGCATTCCCGGGTAGCACCAGCCAGGCCATGGCGCGGCGCACGGCCTCTTTCTCGCCGCCCATCAGCTCCAGCCGAGCCGCCACCGCCGCCCGCACCCGCTTGGTAAGGCCCATATCAGCCATCTGGCCGCGCTGGGCAGCAATCATCCGCTCATCACCCAGCTCGAAATAAGCGGCAATCATCTCTGGCCTGCCGCCAGGGAAAGCCAGCGCCGCCTCCTCTGCGTTCCGCCCCAGCCCGGCAAGCGCCGTATGCAGGGCTTTCACCGTCCAGCCATCAAACGCTGCATTCTGCGCCAGCGCGTCGATCAGCGCGGCTTTCTCGTCATCGATCATCACAAAAGCTCCTGACCATAGCGATCCAGCTCCTCATTATAGCCGAACAGCCGGAAATCCTCCATCCGCATCGGGTAGAGCACGCCATCCAGATGGTCCGTCTCATGCTGCACCACCCGTGCCGCGAAACCTGAGAGTACCTCATCAAAGGCCCGGCCCTGCTCATCCAGCCCGGTAAGCCGGATCTCGTTCCAGCGCGGCACAGCGGCGCGCAGGCCAGGAATGGAAAGGCAGCCCTCCCAGCCCAGCGCCCGGCCCGCCTCCTCAACCGGCGTCACCACCGGGTTTATCACGGCCCGTAAAGCAACCCCGTCACCGTCATCAGCCCGGCTGGCGGGCACGTGAAACACAAACAACCTGAGCGGCACATGCACCTGGGGAGCGGCCAGCCCAACCCCGCCTGCATCCTCCATCGTTTCCGCCAAGGCGCTGATCAGCGCCTTGATTTCAGGGGTGGCGGCATCCTCAATCTCCGCCGCGCGGGCGAGCAATACCGGGTGGCCCATGCGGGCAATTTTCAGGATCGACATATTTGCATGATTGCCCCAGCAGAAATGATTTGGCGAGCGCAGGTTCTGTGCTATAGGCCGCCCACAGTTCGCGGACCACGGCCCCAATTGGTCGTGCGCCGCGTTTGTCCGTTTTTTATTTTTTGTTTGGAGCATAAAGCCCAGTGCAAGTTCTCGTTCGTGACAACAATGTCGACCAAGCGCTGAAGGCGCTGAAGAAGAAGCTGCAGCGCGAGGGCGTGTTCCGCGAGATGAAGCTCCGCCGCCATTACGAAAAGCCCTCCGAGCGCCGCGCCCGCGAAGCCGCCGAGGCTGTTCGCCGCGCCCGCAAGATGGAGCGCAAGCGGATCGAGCGCGAGGGTTT
>JAGWIE010000341.1 GCA_028866445.1 Rhodospirillales bacterium
TCCGGTGAGGACCCCGCGCCGGTCATCGCCCAAGACCCCAAGGACAAACGCTTCGCCGACCCCGCCTGGCGGGAAAACGAGATTTTCGACTTCATCAAGCAGAGCTATCTGCTCTCCGCGCGATATATCAACGACGTGGTCACGCATGTGGACGGGCTGGACCCAAAAACCGCGCAAAAGGTGGATTTTTACGCCCGCCAGTTCATCAACGCGCTTTCCCCCAGCAATTTCGCCCTCACCAACCCCGAGGTTCTGCGCAAAACCCGCGAAACCGGCGGCGAGAATCTGGTGCGGGGCCTCAACAACCTGCTCAACGATTTGGAGCACGGGCGTGGTCATTTACGCATCCGCATGACCGACACCGAGGCGTTCACTGTGGGGGAGAACATCGCCACTTCGCCCGGCAAGGTGGTCTATCAGAACGACCTCATGCAGCTCATCCAATACAGCCCGGCCACGACGCAGGCGCTGGCCAGGCCGCTGCTTATTCTGCCGCCCTGGATCAATAAATTCTACATCCTGGATTTGCGGCCCAAAAACTCGCTGGTGCGCTGGCTCGTCTCCCAAGGTCATACCGTGTTCATGGCGAGCTGGGTGAACCCGGATGAACATCTGGCGGATAAGAATTTCGACGATTACATGCAAGAAGGGGTGCTGGCGGCGCTGGATGCCATCGTGGCCATCACCAAACAGCCACAAGTAAACGCCATCGGCTATTGCCTGGGCGGCACGCTGCTCGCCTCGACCTTGGGCTACATGGCCGTGAAAGGCGATGATCGCATCGCTTCCGCCACCTTTCTCGTCACCCTTACGGATTTCTCAGATTCCGGCGAGCTGGGTATTTTTATCGACGAAGAACAGCTCTCCTCAATCGAGGAAAAAATGACCCGGCGGGGTTACCTCGACGGCGGCGAAATGGCCGCCACCTTCAACATGCTGCGCGCCAACGACCTTATCTGGAGCTTCGTAGTGAACAACTACCTGCTCGGGCAGGAACCATTCCCGTTCGACCTGCTCTACTGGAATTCCGATTCCACGCGGATGCCGGCTGCGATGCATTCATTCTATCTCCGCAACATGTACCAGCGGAACCTGCTCAGCACGCCGGGTGGCATCACCATGAAAGATGTCCCCATCGACCTCGGCCAAGTGAGCATACCCTGCTACTTCCTCTCCTGCCGGGAGGACCACATCGCCCCCTGGATGGGCACTTATAAAGGCGCTCATCATTTCAGCGGCCCTGTGCGCTTCGTGCTGGCGGCTTCCGGGCATATCGCGGGTGTGGTGAACCCGCCGGAAGGCGGCAAATACAACCATTTCATTAACGCCGAATTGCCGGAAAGCCCGGATGAATGGCTCACCAGCGCCACCGAGATCAGCGGCTCCTGGTGGCCAGACTGGCAACGCTGGATCACCGCGCAAAACGCCGCGAAGGTTCCGGCGCGCGAGCCTGGCAAGGCGCGCGGCTTCAAGGCACTTGAGGATGCACCGGGATCTTACGTGAAGGTCAAAGCCTGAGGGAGCAGATTTGCCCGTCTTAACGGAACGGGCTAACCGAACCGCCATGCGGGTCCTTCAGATCATGGCCGGAAGCAAAAACGGCGGTGCCGAGCTCTATTCGACGGATGTCATGCTCAGCCTGCACGAGGCGGGGCTGAACCAGCGCATTGTGCTGCGCCCCACCGCCCCGCGCTTTGAAGAATTGACGGCGGCAGGCTTGGCCATGGCACCGGAGGTATTACGCTCCCGCCCGCTCTTGCTCCAGCGGTTGCGGTTGCGCCACCTCGTCCGCGAATACCAGCCGGATATCATCCATTGCTGGATGCGCCGGGCCGTGAGCCTCGTCTCTCCAGGTGCCGCCCC
>JAGWIE010000034.1 GCA_028866445.1 Rhodospirillales bacterium
ATCCAGGCTGAACCCGGCCCGGTACTCTGCTCATTGGTGGACGACGCACTGCGCCATGAGCTGGATGATGCCTGTGCCCGTATGGGCGTGCCCTTGCAACATGTGCTGGACCCGCTGCTGGAAATGCTCCAGGCCCAGTTCGGTTCCCCGGTCAAACATAAACCCGGCCGGCAATATGTGCTGGACGCTGATTATTTCCGCCGGATCGATGCCATGCATTTCGTCATCTCCCATGATGACGGCCAGGCCAATCGCGGCATTTCAGAGGCTGATGTTGTGCTGGTCGGCGTCTCCCGCTCCTCCAAAACCCCCACCTGCTTTTACCTCGCCAATCGTGGCATCAAGGCGCTCAACGTGCCTCTGGTACCCAACACACCCTTGCCGAAGGAGCTGGACCATCTCCCCTGCCCCATTATCGGCCTCACCATCGACCCGAAATCCTTAATCGATATCCGCCGCCACCGGCTTAAACTCATCGGCACCACCGAAATTTTCGGCCGGGCTGATAGCTCCGATTATGTGGATTATGAGGCGGTGGAAAAAGAGCTTCTCTGGGCGCGGCGGCTGTGTAACGAGCGCGGCTGGCCGGCCATCGACGTCACCCGCCGTTCCATTGAGGAAACCGCCGCCACAGTACTCAAACTTATGGATAACTGGCACAATAAACGCACCGCTGCCGTTCAAACACCCGAATAGCCGGGGTTTTCCGTGCGGCAAGCCAGCTTATATTAGCTGTCCAGCTTCGGAGAATATCCCATGGATCTCGGCATCAAATCCCGCACCGCTCTTGTCTGCGCTGCCAGCGCAGGGCTCGGCCGCGCCTGCGCCCTCGCCCTCGCCAAGGAAGGTGTGAGTGTCACCATCACCGGTCGCAACCGTGAGACATTGGAAGCAACCGCGGAGGAGTTGAGAAAGCTCACAGATGTCCGCATCAGCATCGCTATCGGCGATATCACCACCGATGAAGGCCGTGCCGCCGCCCTGCTCGCCTGCCCAAATCCTGATATCCTTATCAATAACGCAGGCGGCCCACCGCCGGGGGATTTCCGCGATTTTTCTGAAGCTGATTGGCAAGCGGCGCTGAACGCCCATCTTCTCACCCCCATCGCGCTCATCCGCGCCACGGTGAATTGCATGATCACCCGGAAATTTGGGCGGATCGTCAACATCACCTCCAGCGCGGTGAAAGCCCCCATCCCCAGCCTTACCCTCTCCAACACTGCGCGCACCGGGCTTACCGGCTTTGTCGCCGGGCTTTCCCGCCAGGTGGCGAAGCATAACGTCACCATCAACAACCTGCTCCCCGGGGCCTTTAACACAGACCGCCTGCGTAAAACCGCCGAGGGCACCGCCCAGGCAAGCGGGCAGAGCGTTGAGGTGGTTATCGCCACCCGTGCTGCCGCCAACCCTGCTCAGCGGGTAGGCGAGCCAGACGAATTCGGCGCGATGTGTGCATTCCTGTGCTCTGCCCAGGCCGGATATATCGTCGGGCAGAATATTCTGCTCGATGGCGGGGCGGTCAACATAACCATGTAAACCACCTGCCCTTGGCGGCGCCGGGCCCTTGAGGATAAACAGGCGCCACCATGTCCGATACCGAACCCGCCCGTTACGATTTTTCAGCATCCGAACCCCATTGGCAGGCCCAATGGGAGAGTCACGCCTGCTTTAAGGCCGAGGATGTGCCCAGCGGCGACCAGCCCAAATATTATGTGCTGGAGATGTTCCCCTACCCCTCCGGCAAAATCCATATGGGCCATGTGCGCAATTACACGCTGGGCGATGTGGTGGCGCGCTACAAACGCGCCCAGGGTTTTGCCGTGCTTCACCCCATGGGGTGGGACGCGTTTGGCCTGCCGGCAGAAAACGCCGCCCGCGAAAATAACTCCAACCCGGCGGACTGGACCTATAAAAACATCGCCAATATGCGCGCTGAACTCAAGCGCATGGGGTTTTCGCTCGATTGGTCGCGTGAATTCGCCACCTGCGATGTGGCTTACTATGGCGAACAGCAGAAACTCTTCCTGGATTTCTGGAAAGCCGGGTTGGTTGAACGCCGCGACGCCTCGGTGAACTGGGACCCGGTGGACATGACCGTGCTCGCCAACGAGCAGGTGATCGACGGGCGCGGCTGGCGTTCCGGCGCGCTGGTTGAGAAGAAGAAACTCTCCCAATGGTTCCTGAAAATAACAGATTCCGCGCAAGAGCTGCTGGACGGGCTGAACAGCCTGGACCGCTGGCCCGAGCGCGTGAAGCTGATGCAGGAAAACTGGATCGGCCATTCCCAGGGCGCTGAAGTTAGCTTCAAGCTTGTCAACAGCGAAGAGAGTGTCACGGTTTACACCACCCGCC
Source organism: Rhodospirillales bacterium (assembly GCA_028866445.1). GTDB lineage: Bacteria > Pseudomonadota > Alphaproteobacteria > Acetobacterales > Acetobacteraceae > Acidocella. The sequence continues at coordinate 2,353 of JAGWIE010000034.1, forward strand.
CGGATACCTTGTTCGGCATGTCCTTCCTGGCCATCGCCGCTGAACACCCCATCGCCAAGATGGTCGCAGAATCCAACCCTGAAGCCGCCGCCTTCATCGCGGAATGCGCGAGCCAGGGCACGTCCGAAGCCGCCATTGAATCCGCTGAAAAACGTGGCATCGCCACGGGGTTGGAGGTCATCAACCCCTTCACCGGCCAATCCCGCCCGGTCTGGATCGCCAATTTCGTACTCATGGAATACGGCACGGGGGCTATTTTCGGCTGCCCCTGCGGGGACCAGAGGGATCTGGATTTCGCCCGGAAATATAACTTGCCCGCGCCGGTCGTGGTTTCGCCAGCGCCAGACACGACCCCCGAAATCGCCAATAAGGCGCTGGACGGTGAAGGCTTCATCGTCAATTCCGGCTTCCTCACCGGCATGGCCACGAAGGACGCCAAACCCGCCGCCATTGCCGAGCTGGAAAAGCTGGGCGTCGGCAAGGCGGTCCAGAATTGGCGCCTGCGAGATTGGGGCATTTCCCGTCAGCGATACTGGGGCTGCCCCATTCCGGTTATTCATTGCGAAGCGTGCGGCCCGCAGCCCGTGCCTGCCGATCAGCTCCCCGTGGAATTACCGAAGGATGTGAGTTTCGAGAAACCCGGCAATCCGCTGGACCACCACCCCATTTGGCGGCACGTAAACTGCCCCGCCTGCGGCAAGCCCGCGACACGCGAGACGGATACGTTCGACACGTTTATCGACAGCTCCTGGTATTTTGCCCGCTTTACCGCGCCAAACGCGCAAACCCCCACCAATATAGACGCCGCCAATTACTGGCTGCCGGTGGACCAATATGTCGGCGGCATCGAACATGCCATTCTGCACCTGCTCTATGCCCGCTTCTTCACCCGCGCCATGCATAAAACCGGCCATGTTGCGGTGGACGAACCCTTCGCGGGATTGTTCACCCAGGGCATGGTCACGCATGAATCCTACAAGGATGCGGCTGGCAAATGGCTCTACCCGGATGAAATCACCCGCACTTCGGAGGGTGCTGTTTTAAAATCCACCGGCGAGGCCATCACCGTCGGCCGGGTTGAGAAAATGTCCAAATCCAAGCGCAACACGGTGGACCCCGGTGCCATCGTGGAACGTTTCGGCGCGGATACGGCACGCTGGTTTGTGCTATCGGACAATCCGCCGGAACGCGATGTGGAATGGACGGAATCCGGCGTGCAGGGCTCTTACCGCTTCCTGCAACGCCTCGCCCGCGTGGGCGAGGAAATTGCCAAAACCGGCAAGGTGGAAGTGGAAACCTATGGCTCGGAGGCCAAAAAACTCCGCCAGCTTACCCACCGCTCCATTGAAGCCATTACCCAGGCGCTGGAAAGCTTCGCCTTCAACCTCGCCGTGGCGCGGCTTTATGAGCTTTTGAACGCCGTTGCTGCCCCGCCTGAAACGCCGGACATGCAATCGGCCCGGTTCGAGGCGATGGAGATCATGTCCCGCCTCGCCGCACCGCTTATTCCGCATCTGGCCGAGCATCTTTATGCCAAACTCTGCCCCGGCAAGGGCCTTGCCGCCCAGCAGCCTTGGCCAAAACCCGACCCGGCTTTGCTGGTGGTGGACGAACTCACCGTGGCGGTGCAGGTGAATGGCAAATTGCGCGGTACCATATTGGTTCCTGCCGGTGCAGGGGAAGATATCGCCATACCGCTTGCCAAGCAGGCCGTGGCGGGCACAATAGGTACGCAGACCGTTGTTAAACAAATCTACGTGCCCGGTAGGATCGTGAATTTTGTCGTTAAACCGTAAGCCTTTCGCCCTTTTTGCCCTTTTTGCCCTTTTTGCCCTCTCGGCTTGCGGGTTTTCACCGCTTTATGGCGGGGCGCAGGGCAAGGGGGCCAGTGCGGCGCTGGAAACCGTGCAGGTGGGCAATATCCCGGATCGCACCGGGCAGGTTCTGCGCCAGGAGCTGCAACAGCAACTCTACACAAACGGCGCGCCAACAACCGAACTTTATACGCTAGCGGTAAGCTACAGGGTTGTTCAAACCGGCGAGGGTATTCAGGCGGATAGCTCCACCACCCGCAACCGCTTCAACGCCACCGCCACCTGGAAACTAACGCCCATCGGCAACCCGGGCGTCACCCTCACCTCCGGCAATGCCACGGCGATGGACGCGCTGAATGTGATCGACCAGCAATATTTCGCCTCGAACCTTGAGAGCGATACGGTGCAAGGCCAGCTTACCCAGCAAATTTCCGCGCAGATTACCGCCCAGCTTACCGCCTGGTTTCGCCTCCACCCTAATTCATGAAGCTAGATGCCGGCCGGGTTGACGCGTTTTTAAAATCTCCCAGCACCGGCCTGGTTCTTTTGCATGGGCCAGATGCTGGGCTGGTGGCTGAACGCGGCCACGCTTTGGCCCGCAGCGTGCCGGGGGCGTTGAACGACCCGTTCCGTTTTGCCGAGCTGTTCAACCCCGCGCCGGATGCGTTGCTGGCAGAGGCCTTTGCTGCGTCCCTCACCGGCGGCAAGCGCGTTGTCCGGGTGCGGGGCGCGGGAGAGGCTGTTGTCAAGGCGTTAGAAAAATTAACAGAAACAACGCCGGATGGGCTGGTGATTTTGGAAGCCGGTGAGCTTACCCCGAAATCCAAGCTGCGGGCCTTGGCCGAGAAATCTAATGCCGTGGCCAGCATCGCTTGCTATGCAATTGATGCCGCCCGGTTGCCGCAGGTTATCACCGCCCGGCTGCGCGCACAGGGTGTGGCCATAGAGCAGGATGCCGCGAGCTGGGCGGCGCAAAACCTAACAGGTGAGGAAGGCCCGCTTGGCCAGGCGCTGGAAGTTCTCGTCCTTTATGCCGGGGCGGAAAAATCACTGTCTCAGGCCGATGTATCATCCATTCTGGCCGATGGCGGCGACACCTCGATGAATGATGCCATCGATTTTGCCCTAACCGGGGATCTCGCCGGAGCCGATAAGGCGTTGGCCCTAGCCTATGAGGAAGGCGCTTCGCCGGTGGGGTTGATAAGGGTTTTGCTCTCAGAGCTTTTGCGCTTGCGGCTGGCAGCGGCGGCAATGGCGCAAGGCGCTTCCGCCCAGGAAGCCATGGCCGGAATGCGCCCCCCCATTTTTTTCAAGCGCCAACCGGTTGTGCAGAAAATGCTGCGGCTTTGGAGCTTGCCCGCGGTGAATCAGGCGCTTGCGGCGGCGCTGGCGGCGGAAACCGCCTGCAAAACCACCCATATCCCCGACCAGGATTATTGCCGCCAAACGATGCTGGCGCTGGCGGCCCGCGCAAGAGCCGCCAGCCGGGGTTGATTCATATGTTCCACGTGGAACATATGGTTTGAGGGTTTAAAATTCAGACCAGTCATCTTCCCCCACGGGCATTTTCTTGAAACTTCCGGCAAGGCTGGCGGTTTTAATCGGCGCAGGCGTAATTGGCGCTGTGTAAGCGGGTCTCAGCGGCGCCATTTCAGGCTTAAAGCCAAGGCTAAAGCGCCCGATAAGGGATTCCAGCGCGCCAGCTTCAGTTGAAAGCGTGCGGCTGGCGGCATTGGCTTGTTCAACCATCGCGGCGTTTTGCTGGGTCATCTGGTCCATCTGGCCCATAGCGATGTTCACCTCGGCCAAACCAGTTGCCTGAAGCTTGGCGGAATGGGCAATTTCCCCCACCATTTTGTTCAGCGCGTTTACCTGCTCAACAATATGCTCAAGTGCGGTACCGGTTTCACCCACCAGCCGCACCCCAGCTTCCACCTGCGCGCCGGAGGTCGAGATAAGGGATTTAATCTCCTTCGCCGCCCCCGCCGAACGCTGCGCCAATGCCCGAACCTCAGTGGCGACAACCGCGAAGCCACGCCCGGCATCGCCCGCGCGCGCGGCCTCAACCCCCGCATTCAACGCCAGAAGGTTGGTTTGGAAGGCGATTTCATCGATAACACCGATAATATTGCCGATCTGGCGGGAAGACGCCTCGATCTCGCTCATCGCCCCAACGGCCTCACGCATCACACCGCCGGAGCGTTCAGCATCGTCATGCGCGATGTTGACCACCTTCAAAGCCTCTTCAGCGCTCGTGGCGGTTTGTTTCACCGTACCTGTGACGCTGCCCATGGCGACCACGGTTTCTTCTAACGCCGCGGCCTGGCGCTCCGTGCGTTTGGCGAGGTCATCCGCCGCGCGGGTCATTTCCGTTGCACCGGTGCGCACGCCAGAAGCGTTTTGCCCGATGGATTGCATGGTTTCCTGAAGCTGGGCCAAAGCATCGTTAAAATCCACCCGCAGTTTTTCGTAAGCGGCGGGAAACGCCTCATCCAACCGGGAGGCGAGATCGCCCCCGGCAAGCTGGCCGAGACCAGCTCCGAGGCGCTTCATCATATCCGCAAGCTCGGCTGTTTGGCGCGCTTCTGCCTGCTCGCGGGTTTGGCGCTGGGTTTCCGCTGTGCGGCGGGCGGCCTCGGCTTCGGTTTCCAATTTACGTTTTTGCGTAGCGTTCTCCCGAAAATTTGCCAAAGCAGCGGCCATGGTGCCCAGCTCGTCCGACCGGCCAGAACAAGGGATGCGGGTTTCCAGGTCCCCACCCGCAAGGCGGTGCATGGCGCGGCTTAAATCCCGCAGCATGGTGGAGATTTGGCGGCGGGCGAAAAGTGCTCCGGCGAGATACAGCGCCAAAAGTGGAATAAAGATGAGCGCCAGAGATGTGAGCGTGCTGGCCAGTTCGGCATACACGCCATCGATATAAACGCCGGTTCCCAGTGCCCAACCCCATTCAGGGATGCCGACCATGGCGCTTAGCTTTGGCTCCGGCGTGCCGCCGGGCGTACGGGGAAACTGGTAATGCTGATAAAACACCTGCCCGGCTTGGGCGGCTTGCAACATGGCGGGCAGATAAACCTTGCCAGCGGCATCCGGCGCGTTGAACCGGTTTGTGCCGATGAGGCTTTTGTCGTGATGGGCGAGCACGGTGCCGTCATACCCATAGATAAACACGTAGTTTTGGCCGTTATAACGAAGCGCGCCAATGGCATTAAGGGCGGCTTTTTGTGCGGCCGGAGTGGACATGGCGCCGCTTTGTGCCTGGCCAACATAATATTCGATAACGGATTTCGCCGCTTCATCTATGGCGAGAATTTGCGCGCGCTTAGCACCCATTTCCACCTGGAAGGATTGCGTGACGGAGGCAATTGTGCCCGAGGCCATGAGCCCCAGTGCAAACAGGGATAAAAGGGTCAACTGCCAGGTTATGGACAGCCGGCGCAGCGCATTCATACACGGATCCTTTTCACGAGACGGCCCCGCCAAGCGCGGGGATGTGGTTGGGAAAAGGATGATCGAAACTTTATAATGCCGCGTTAATTCTGAATTGGCGGGTCAATCTCGTATTATCGCACCCCAATGTTCCACGTGGAACATTGTTTTGGGGGCGGGGTATGTTCCACGTGGAACATATGCCGGGGCGATGAACCTATGTTCCACGTGGAACATAGGCGGAAGTATCACCGGTTCAGCAGGGCCAGGAGCGAATCAAGCTGGTCGAGATCGGCATAATTCAGCACCAGCGCGCCGCCAGTGCCGTTAAATTTAATGTCCACCCGCAAACCGAGGCGTTCAGAGAGGTTTTCCGCTAGGGCGGCAATTTCACTGTTCTCGGATTGGTGTTCGCGCGGGATACGCGCGATGAGCTCGGGTGCGATGGACCGGCCAGAGCTTTTGGCCAAAGCCTCGGTTTGGCGCACGGAAAGGCCGCGTTTGACGATTTCCTGCGCGGCTTTCACCGGCTCCGGGTGGGTAAGCAGCGCCTTGGCGTGGCCCAGCGAGATCGCACCTTCCCGCAGCAAAAGCTGCACGGAGCTGGGCAGCGAGAGAAGCCGCACGGCGTTGGTGATGTAAGAGCGGGATTTGCCGACCGCTTCGCCAAGCTGGTCGTGGCTGAGGTGGAATTCATCAGTCAGGCGTTTATAGCCCTCGGCTTCCTCCATGGCGTTGAGGTTTTCACGCTGGAGGTTTTCAACCAGCCCGGCGGCCATGGCATCCGCGTTTGAAAGCTCGCGCACCAGCACCGGAACTTCGTGCAATTGGGCGCGTTGGGAGGCGCGCCAGCGGCGCTCGCCCGCGATGATCTGGTATTGCCCCGGCGCGCCAGGTTTGGGGCGGACCAGCAAGGGTTGCAGGATGCCGCGCTGGGCGATGGAATCCGCCAGCTCCTGCAGGGCGTTTTCATCCATGGACTGACGCGGCTGGTAAGGGCTGGGTTCCAGCAGATCCACCGCCAGAAGCTGCACGCCTGGCGCGCTAGTGCTGGTGGGGGTTGCGGCCTCACCCAAAAGGGCGGCTAGGCCCCGGCCCAGCGGTTTGCGTGGTTCTTTGCCGCTCATGCCAGTTCCTTTCTGCCGCGCGCCCGGCGCAAAAATTCAGCCGCCAGAGCGAGGTAAGCCTGCGCCCCGGTTGAGCGGAAATCATAAAGCAGGACAGGCACGCCGTGGCTAGGGGCCTCGGTGATGCGAATGTTGCGTGGGATGGCGGTTTCGAACACTTTGTCCTTAAAATAAGTGCGGACATCGCTGCTCACCTGTTCGGAGAGATTGTTGCGCTTATCCGTCATGGTGAGCACGATGCCCTCGATGGCAAGTTTCGGGTTGAGGCTGCGTTTGACCATTTCCACCGAGCGCATGAGCTGGGAAATGCCCTCCAACGCGAAAAATTCGGCCTGGAGGGGAACCAGAACCGCATCCGCCGCGACCAGGGCGTTAAGGGTGAGCAGAGCGAGGCCGGGCGGGCAATCTATAAAGATCACATCAGCATCACAGCCTTGGGAAAGTGCGTCGCGGAGCAGGAACTCGCGCCGGGGTGTTTGGCTGAATTCAAGGTCCGCGCCGATGAGGTCCGGCATGGCGGGAACGATGGAGAGGTTTTCGACATTGGCGGGAAGAATGGCGGTTGCCAGCGTGGAATCCCCCGCCAGCAGCGCATAACTGCCGCCCTTGCGGGCTTCATGCTCGATGCCTAAGCCCGTGGAGGCATTGCCCTGGGGGTCGATATCGATAAGCAGCACCTTCATGCCGCCCACGGCCAGGGCGGCGGCGAGGTTGATGGCGGTGGTGGTTTTGCCAACCCCGCCTTTCTGGTTGGCGATGGCGATGATGCGTGGCTTCTTATGCGGCTCCGGCATGACGGATCTGGCTCACTTTCAGGATGCAGCTTTCGCCCCAGCCGGGGGCGGAAAGGCGCTCAGTGTTCATGTGCCAGAGGGGGGTGGCGA
>JAGWIE010000035.1 GCA_028866445.1 Rhodospirillales bacterium
GAGGGTATGCGGCTGGTGAAGGAATATCTGCCCCGCGCCTATGCCGATGGCAAGGACCTGGAAGCCCGCGCGCAAATGATGGCGGCGGCGATGATGGGGGCGGTCGCGTTCCAGAAGGGATTAGGGGCCATCCATGCCATCAGCCACCCCGTCGGCGCGCTCTACAACACCCATCACGGCACCACCAACGCAGCCGTGATGCTGCCGGTGCTGCACTTCAACCGCCCCGCAATTGAACAAAAGATAGAGGCGGCGGCGCGGTATTTGCAAATCGATGGTGGGTTCGATGGCTTCTGCGCCTTCGTCGCCGGGCTTAACGCCACGCTCGGTATTCCAGCCAATCTGCGGGCGTTGGGGGTTACCTCTCCAGATATGACGGCGCTGCTCGAAGGCGCGCTGAAAGACCCTTCCGCCGGTGGCAACCCGGTTACACTCACCCGCGAAAATCTGCCGCCGTTGCTGGCAGCCTGCTTCGGCTGAACGGTTAAACCCTCCACCCGCCGCGGGTCGTATCCTGTGGCGGGTGGAGGATATTATTGAGGCTTGAACCTGAACGCCGCGGCGCGCCGGTGGCCCTCTAATCCCTCTGAGGCGCTTTGCCGCATCGCGGGAGGCGCTACCAAGGCCACGCCTTTTTCCTCCATCCATTGATGTGTGCAGGTTTTCAGAAAAGCCCCTACCCAGAGGCCGCCGGTATATCGGCCAGCACCCATGGTCGGCAAAGTATGGTTGGTGCCGCTGCATTTATCCGAATACACAACACTCGCCAACGTGCCGATGAACAGCGAACCGTAATTGCGCAGCTTCAAGGCCAATTCTTTTGAATTTATGGCATGAACCTGCAAATGCTCGGCGGCGATGATGTCTGAATACGCAATCATCGCCGCCTCGGTTTCACACAGAGCGATTTCGCCGTAATCGCGCCAGGCCGGGCCAGCAACGTCCGCTGTGGGCAAGGTTTCCAGTTGCCGTGACACTTCCAGCCCTACCGCTTCCGCCAAACTGCGATCCGTCGTTATCAGCCCCACCCTTGTGCGCACATCATGTTCCGCCTGCGCCAGAAGGTCTGTCGCAATCATGCGGGCATCCCCGGTTGAGTCCGCAACGGTGTAAATCTCAGATGGCCCAGCCAATTGATCGATTCCGACCGGCCCGAAGACCTGACGCTTGGCTTCGTTTACAAACGCATTTCCTGGCCCCACGATTTTGTCCACTGCGGGAATCGTCTCCGTGCCATAGGCCATGGCGGCAATCGCCTGCGCACCGCCAACACGGAAGATACGCGTGGCGCCGGAGAGGTGGCACGCCGCGATAACCGCCTCATTGGCCCCGGGGGGCAGGCAAGCGATCACCTCCTCGCACCCCGCCACGCGCGCTGGTACGATGGTCATGACCGGCGCCGAGAGCAGCGGGTAACGCCCGCCGGGCACATAAGCGCCGATACGCTGGATGGGGATGGTGCGATGCCCCAGATGCACGCCGGGGAGAATCTCTACCTCCAGATCCTGCAAGGTGCCGCGCTGCGCCTCGGCAAACCGGCGGACATTGCTGATCGCAAATTCCGTATCTTGGCGCGTTTGCGGGTTAAGATTGGCAACCGCCGCCTCGCGTTCTTCCAGCGAGACCTCGAAATGCTCAAGCGAGGCACGGTCGAATTCTAAAGAAAAGCGACGGATGGCTGCATCGCCTTCCGCGCGCACGGCGGCGATGATGTCTCGGACCTTGGCTTCTATGGCAGCACTGTCTGTAACCGCGTTGCGGGCAGGCGCTTTGATGAAGCTTACACCGGAGGGCAATGCAGGAATGGAGATCGCCATACTCGTAATCCTTTTGGCAGCAGGTTTTCCAAGACATCGGCCAGAGCGAGGGGCTTCACAATCCAGAAAATAGGGATAGTCTAGTATTCTCACCGCCATTGAGGGGCGCTATGCCACAGGTTGGAGAAAAATTACGGGAGCTACGCACCCGCAGGAAGCTTGGTATAAGAGAGTTGGCGGCAAGGTCGGGTGTTTCTCACTCCGCTATCTCGCTGATTGAGCGTAACCGGATGAGTCCTTCCGTTGAAACACTCAGCGCCATTCTCGACGCGCTGGGGACAACATTGACCGGCTTCTTCTCGGATCTGCAATCGAAATTGCCGTATAAGCCTTTCTACCGGGCAGATGAGTTTGTTGAAATTGGCAATATCAATTCAATTTCTTACCGGATGCTTGGTATTGACCACCCCAACCGGCAGATTTTGATGCTGCATGAAACCTATGCGCCAAGTGCGGATACAGGCAATGCCTTCCATCACGCCGCACAGGAAGCGGGGATGGTTTTAAAAGGCAGTCTTGAAATCACTGTCGGTGCCCGGACCAGTATTCTTCAGAAAGGCGACGGTTATTATTTTGACAGCAGCGAGCCACATCGCTTCCGGAATATTGGCGAGGAACCTGCCGAGATTCTGAGCGCCGTGACACCCCCAACCTATTAAAACTGGAAACTATTCTAACCACCCCTTATTTCATGCGGATTTTCCCCCAGAGAATATGCTTCTATCCTCTTAAGAGGGTAAAGCCGTTGCACCAAAAATAGATAATTTCTGCAACCATGGTCCGGCCCGGACGGGTGCCAGCCGGGCCGCGTCGTATTCGGGAGACAGTCCTTGTCGAGTTCACCAACCAAAGCCGATCGGCTTAGCCGCAATCAACTGGGGTTACCCCAGATTGTCGCCTCAACTCTTGCAAACATCGCGCCTGCCGTTAGCTTCTATTTTGGCTTCGGCCTTATCGTCGGCGGCGCTGGTGTTGCTGCACCTTTAACAATCATCGTGGCGATGATTTCCATTTTGTTCCTGGGCAATACGCTGGCGGAATTTTCAAAATACCGCCCCAGCACAGGGTCCTTCGTTACCTTCATCGGGATGGGGCTTGGGCCGACGGCCGGCGCTGCCGCGTCGATCTTCACGGTCTGCGGTTATGCCGTAGCGGCTGCGGCCATTGTCGCCATCTCCGGCGGTTGGGCGCATGACACGATCAAGCTGTTTTTGGGCGTCAATATTCCGTGGCAAATTCTCAGTATCGCCGCGACCGTCATCTGCGCTTTCCTGGTGAGCCGGGGGGTAAAAATCTCTACCACCTGGGCGGCGATTTTTTTCTATTTTGAGCTGACATTACTGCTCATCGGCGCTGTGGTGATGCTCGTGGTTAATCGCGGCTCGCTCAGCTGGGCGCCGTTTTCTCCGGCGCATCTCTCGGGCGGCCTCGCGGGTATCGGGCTCGGCTTTCCGCTCGCGGTTTATTCCTTCGTTGGCTGGGAGAATTCAGCGACACTGGCCGAGGAAACCGCCAACCCACGAAAAAATATTCCAAAAGCCCTCATGGCTGGCACGGTCGCGATTGGGATTGTTTATGTGTTTCTGGCCTATTCCACCGAAATTGCATTTCATAACAATGCCACGGCCATCGGCAATTCATCGATTCCCTATATCGATGCGATCAAAAGTTCCGCACCGGCACTTCTATTCGTGGCATATCTTGCAGGTGTTACCAGCATTTTTTCGTGCCTTCTGGGCTTAACAAATTCCCAGGCCCGCATTTTGTTCAGCGCGGGCCGTGAAGGCTTGCTGCCGAAATTCTTTGGAAAGATTCACCCACAACATAAAACCCCGCATGTTGCCATGTGGGCGTATATTTCTGCTGCGTTGGTGATTACCCTGCTGTGCTGGAATCTCGACCCTGTGACGATATTCGGCGAAACGGGAACCTTGGGAACAATCCCTATTATCCTCGTCTATCTCATCACCACCATTGCATTGCCGGCCTATATTTTGCGCTTTCACAAAGAGGATTTCAGCATCATTCGGCATGGAGTCATTCCGGCGCTTGGCGTGCTCTTAACATTATTTCCACTCTGGGGGCTGGTGCAGCCCGGCCAGCCAGCGCCGTACAATATTTACCCGATGGCAACAGGCATCGGCCTGGTGTTGGCGATTATTTACGGTGTCATTCTGGCTAAGCGGGCACCAGATCTTGTCCGGCGCATAGGCAGCTATGTGGCTGACGAAGAATACTAACAACGCGCGGCGCGGTCTTGCTCCTGCCTGGCCGCGCCATCGATCTTCTAAATCGTAGAGTGTAACGATGATTGTTTCCGCCTTGCAGATGCAGCCTGCTTCCTGCAACAAAGAAAAAAATCTTGAACAAATATCGCAGGCGGCGCGCAGTGCATCGGCAACTGGCGCCAACCTGCTGGTTACGCCAGAAATGAGCGTGACAGGCTATGCAATATGGAATGACATCCGGCGTATGGCTGAACCGCGCGATGGCTTCATATCTGCCGCGTTGCAGAAATTGACCCGTGAAATGAACCTCGCCATCACCGCAGGTATGCCGGAGCTTGATGGCGGTGAAGTTTTTAATACCGCAATTTGCGCTCTACCTTCCGGCGATATTCATTTCTACCGCAAATGCCATCTCTTTGGCGCGGATGAGCGCGCTGCGTTTCATCAAGGTGCGCAGCCTTCGGAAATCTTCGAGGTTGGCGGTGTGAAAGCTGGTCTGCTTATCTGCTATGATGTGGAGTTTCCGGAATGGACGCGCACCCTCGCTCTCGCCGGAGCTGAACTCATGATCGTGCCAACGGCCTTGCCAAAATCCGCCGCAAATGAACGCGTCTCCAGGCTGATGATTCCAACGCGGGCATTGGAGAACCAATGTACCATTATTTACGCGGGACTATGCGGGTCTGAAAACGCTTTGGAATACCAGGGTGGCACCTGCATCGCCGGGCCGGGCGGCGAAGATCTGGCCCGGGCCGGGGCAGGGCCGGCACTCATCACGGCCACTATCGAGAGGCAAGAGACCTCCGGCGGCTATGGTGATCCTTATCTGAACGACCGCCGCCCAGATCTATATCATGCACTCGTCAATACAGACTCAGACCGAGATGTTTGACCGAAATATGGTAACAAACTTGTCTTACTTTGCGTGTTCAGAATGGACGCATTCTTCGGATAAATGCCCGCATAACGCATTCACCCCAGAAGAATTCAACATCCAAAACATATGGCATATTTGGCGCAAAAACTGGCTGGTGCCGCTTGTTTTTTGACCATGCTGCATGATGCCGTATAGCGAGATGCGAGCGTTAATAGCGCTCTTAGATCTGGCGCGGTTATTGCTTATCAATCTATGAAAGGTTGCTAGGGTTCCGGCCGGATTATAATCCGGCGCTGGTCCGAGAGCGGCGGTCATGCGGGAGACATCCGCATGATGCACGGCGGGACAAAAGCCCGGGAGAGCAAAGATGCGTGGGATACGCATCAGCTCCGCGCCGTATCCCTCGCATTGTTGAAGAGTGGCTGTTCAACAATGGAGACTCACGTGACGTTTTTGTTTAATTTTCAGAAAAGCTGGCCTGATGCTTGACCTCGACAAGCTAAACCCTGCGCAATACCGCGAGCGCTATGAGGCGTTGCAAGCAACTGCCCGCAGCCGTGCCGCAGCCCCAAAGCCAGTAGCGGCGTTTATTGAAATAAAGCCGGAAGATGTGTTCCTGGAAGAAACTATTCCCCCCGGCTGGTACGTGAACATCCGCCTGCAACGCGGCGCCGCCCTGCGCATCACCAACCAATCCGGCACGCCGGGGGCGGCACTCTTCATGTGGAACGCGGAGGAAACCTCTGAGCGTTATAACGCGGGTGACACCACCAAGCTGCAATGGACCACCAACCTGACCACCGGGCGCGTGCTGTTCTCAGATATGGGGCGGGTTATGGCCTCCATCACCGCGGATAGCGGGGCGGGGCATGACAGCATCATCGGCCCCAACAGCGCCATGCAAACGCAAGCCCGCAATGGGCGGGAGAATCTGCGCAGCGGCGCAGCCAAACTCGGTCTTTCCCGGCGCGATGTAGCACCCGCCCTCTCGCTCTTCTCGCCCGTGGCGGTGGATGCGCAGGGCGTAATGCGCTGGCAGGGCAACCCGCCGCCAGGGGCGATGATTGAGCTGCGGGCGGAGATGGATCTGCTGATTATCCTCTCCAACACCCCGCACGCGCTCAGCCCCGTGCAGGCGGCCACCGGCCCCATCTCCTACATTGCATGGCATGCCCCGACCCCCACGCAGAATGATCTTTGTCGCCAGTTCACCGAGGAAGCGGCGCGCGGTTTCATCAATAACGACCGGTATTACGCCAAATGAGCATTATTTCCGACACTCATGTTCCCGCCCGCGCGCCTTACTCTGCTTTGCTGAAAAAGGGGCAAGTGATGAAGATTGTTGACCTGGAAAGCCAGCAGGCGGTGGATGCGCTATTCTACAGTGCCGAGGATACGACAGAGCGCTACTCCGCCCAGGACACGCTGGCTACCCAGGCGGCTTCGGGCGGCCGCTACGACCTTACCACCGGCTCTGTCCTGCTCTCCAACGAAGGCCGGGCGATGGTAAAGCTGGTGGCCGATACGTGCGGGTTTCATGATACTTGCGCCGGGGCGTGCTCCTGCGAGAGCAATACTGTCCGCTTTGGGCATGAGACGCGCTTCATGCATTCGTGCCGGGAAAATTTCATCGCTGAGCTTGGCAAATACGGGATGAGCAAGCGCGACCTTGTCTCCAACGTGAATTTTTTCATGAACGTGCCCATCCGCCCTAATGGGGAGCTGACGGTGGATGACGGTGTTTCAGAACCTGGTGGCTATGTAGAATTCCAGGCGGAAATGGATGTGCTGGTGCTCATCTCCAACTGTCCGCAGGTGAACAACCCGTGCAACGGCTTCACCCCCACGCCCATTCAGATCATCATCAGCGAATAAGGCTGCCATGTTCAGCAAAGTTCTGATCGCCAATCGTAGCGAAATTCTTGGCCGTGTCTGTCGCACGCTGCGGGAGATGGGTATTGGTTCTGTCGCCATCTATTCGGATGCGGACCGCTTCTCTCCCACCGTGCTGGCGGCGGATGAGGCTTTGCGCGTGGGGCCTGCCCCGGCGGCAGAGAGCTATCTGAACATCGAGGCGATCATCAAAGCCTGTCAGGAGAGTGGGGCCGAGGCGGTGCATCCGGGCTATGGGTTTCTCTCCGAACGAGTGGAATTCGCGGAAAAGCTTGCCGCGGCGGGGATTGCATTCATCGGCCCGCGGCCCGAGCATTTGCGGGATTTCGGGCTGAAGCATACGGCGCGCGACCTGGCGCAGAAGGCAGGCGTGCCGATGCTGCCTGGCACTGGCGTGCTTGCCACGCGGGAGGAGGCGTTGGCCGAGGCCGCGCGGATCACATACCCCGTGATGCTGAAAAGCAGCGCGGGCGGTGGCGGCATCGGCATGGTCCTCTGCCATGACGATGAAGAGCTGGCCGATAAGTATGACAGCATCGCCCGGCTGGCCGCCAACAACTTTGGCAACGCTGCGTTGTTCCTGGAAAAATACGTTGCCCGTGCGCGCCATGTGGAGGTGCAGATTTTTGGCGATGGCAATGGCGGCGTGGTGGCGCTGGGGGCGCGGGATTGCTCCCTGCAACGGCGTAACCAGAAAGTGGTGGAGGAAACCCCCGCACCCAATTTGCCGGATGCCACGCTGGCGGCGATGCAGGAGGCCGCCATCGCGCTTGCATCCTCCGTGCAATATGAATCCGCGGGCACGGTTGAGTTTGTTTATGATGCCGAGGCCAGGCAATTCTATTTCCTGGAAGTGAATACCCGCCTGCAGGTGGAGCATGGCGTGACCGAGGAAATTTACGGCGTCGACCTCGTGCGTTGGATGATTGAGCAGGCGGCGGGGACACTCTCTTTGCCCGCGCAAGATTCCCTGAAACCGCAAGGGGCGGCCGTGGAAGTGCGCATCTATGCGGAAAACCCCGGCAACGATTTCGCGCCTTCCAGCGGCACGCTGACATCTTTCAAACCCGGGTCGGGCTTGCGGGTGGATAGTTGGGTGGAAACCGGCACGGAGGTGTCTGCCTTTTACGATCCGATGCTGGCGAAATTCATTGCCACCGGCGCCAATCGGGCCGAGGCGCTGAGCAATTTGCAAGCCGGGCTGGCGCAGAGCGAGATATTCGGCATCGAGACCAATCTTGATTATCTGCAGGACATCCTGGCCCTGCCGGATTTCGTGGCGGGGGAGATGACCACGCGCAGCTTGGCCCATTTCAGCTTCACGCCCTTCGCGGCGGAGGTGATGGACCCTGGCGCGCAATCCAGCCTGCAAAGCCTGCCAGGGCGGCTTGGCTATTGGGAGGTGGGGATTCCGCCCAGCGGGCCGATGGATGATCTGCACCACAACCATGCCAATGCGCTGCTGGCCAATGCGCATGATGCCGTGGCGCTGGAACTGACCCATACCGGGCCCACGCTGCGCTTTCTGGCGGACACGCGCATCGCCCTTTCCGGCGCGCCGATGCCGGCTTTGCTGGATGAGCAGCCCGTGCCCTATCACCAGCCCGTGGCGGTGAAGGCCGGGCAGGTGTTGGAGCTCGGCATGATCGAGGGGCCCGGCCAGCGCAGTTATCTGGCTATCTCCGGCGGGTTCCGGGCGCCTGATTATCTCGGCAGCACGGCCACCTTCGCGCTGGGCGGGTTTGGCGGCGCCACTGGCGGCGCCTTGCGCGCGGGGGATACGCTGCGCTTCAACGCCCCCGCCCCCGCGCCGGAAACGCTGCCCGCCGCCCCGCCCGCCTTCAGCCGGGAATGGGAGCTGGAAGTGCGCTATGGCCCGCATGGCGCGCCGGATTTCTTCCTGGAGGAAGATATCCGGACCTTTTTTGCCTCCACCTATGAGGTTCACCATAATTCCGCCCGCACCGGCGTGCGCCTCATCGGCCCTAAACCGAAATGGGCGCGGCGGGATGGCGGAGAGGCCGGACTGCACCCCTCTAATATTCACGACAATGCCTATGCCGTCGGCGCCATCGACTTTACCGGCGACATGCCGATTTTGCTGGGGCCGGATGGGCCGTCTCTCGGCGGGTTTGTCTGCCCCGCTGTCGTCACCAAGGATAATCTCTGGAAGCTCGGCCAGCTGAAGCCCGGCGATAAAATCCGTTTCGTCCGCGCGGATCAAGCACCGACAATCATCTCCACCCATAAGGATGTGACGGTCCGCCGCGCGGGGGATGAGGATATTCTCATCGAATTCGGCGAGATGAAGCTGGATTTCGAGCTACGCCTGCGCGCCCAGGCGCTGCGGGACGCGCTGGAGGCGGCAAATCTGAAAGGGGTGGTGGACCTGACGCCGGGCATCCGCTCCTTGCAGGTGCATTTCGATTCCACCCAGACCAATCCAGCGAAGATGATGGCGGCGGTGGAGGAGATTCTCCCCATCCTGCCCGCACCTGAGGATATGGTGGTGAAGGCGCGCACTATTTATCTGCCGCTCTCCTGGAATGACAGCCAGATCCGACTCGCCATGCGGAAATATCAGGAAACCACGCGCCCCAACGCACCCTGGTGCCCGGATAATATCGAATTCATCCGCCGCATTAACGGGCTGGAGAGCATTGAGGCTGTAAAGCGCATCATCTTCGATGCCTCTTACGTGGTGCTGGGACTGGGGGATGTGTATCTGGGCGCGCCGGTGGCCACGCCGTATGATCCGCGCCACCGGCTGGTG
>JAGWIE010000036.1 GCA_028866445.1 Rhodospirillales bacterium
TGCAGGCGCTCGCATTGCTCCGCCGCTTCAATGGCGATGGCGCGCAAACGCTCAAGATTCACATGGTCGGCATTGGTGCGGGCGGTGATGATGGGCTGGATGACGGAAACGCCCAGCTCCGTCGCTTTTTCCACCACCATGTCGGTTTTTTGGCGCTTCAGCAGGGCGAAGCAGAGCCAGGCATCGGGTTCCGGTGCGGGCGTCCGGGTTTGCGCCAGCGCCTCCAGCGTGGCCATTTTGCGTGAAATTTTGGTGACCCCGGCCCGCCACTCCCCGGCTTCGCCATTAAAAACCCGTATGGTATCGCCCTCGCCCAGGCGCATCACATTGGCAAGGTAATGGGCCTGGCCGTCAGGCAATGAAAATGCCTGGCCCTGCGCGGGCAGATTAGGGATGTAGAGACGAATTGACGTGTCGGCCATGCCGGGGTGAATAGCACCCATGAGCGGATTTACCGATATCAGGCGCGGCGGCTGGGTGGCGAAACTGCCCGAACAATACCACCCATATATTCTCCTCGCCCGGCTGGACCGGCCGATTGGTGCCTGGCTGCTATTTCTGCCTGGGCTATGGGCCATCTGCCTTACCGCGCGGGGATTCTGGAACGGGCTGGGCTTTGCAATCCTCTTCGCCGTTGGTGCCGTGGTGATGCGCGGGGCAGGCTGCGTGGTGAATGATTTATGGGACCAGAAGATGGACGCGCAGGTGGAGCGCACGCGCGGCCGCCCGCTGGCGGCGGGCATACTTACCCGGTTCCAGGCCTTCATGTTTCTGGCAATTCTCTGCGCCATAGGGCTGGTGATTCTGCTGCTGCTGAACAACACCGCCAAGTTGCTGGGTGTTGCTTCGCTGGTGCTGGTGGCGCTGTACCCCGCCGCCAAGCGCATAACCTGGTGGCCGCAAGCGGTGCTGGGGCTTACCTTCGGCTGGGGTGCGTTGCTTGGCTATGCCGCGGCGCGGGGCCACCTCACCTGGCCGGTTGTGCCGCTTTATCTGGGCGCGTTTTTCTGGATCGTTGGGTATGACACGATTTACGCCCATCAGGACCGCGAGGACGACGCGATGATCGGCGTGAAATCCACCGCCCGGCTGTTTGGCCGCCGCACGCGGGAGGCGTTGTGTATCTGCTACGGCCTTGCCTTTCTGCTGCTGCTGGTGGCCATGAGTGCATTTTCCCTGCATCGCTGGGGCTATTGGATGATGCTGCTGCCAGCCGCACTTATGGCGTGGCAAATTATCCGGCTGGATATCGATAACCCGGCGCGCTGCCTTGCTCTCTTCAAACTCAACCGTGAGGTGGGTTTGGCCGTGGCGCTGGCGATATTGATAGGCTGGGCCTGACAGCCACCACAAAACCGTCAGATTATTATATGTTTATGTGAGCAGCGAACCTGTCATGTATTCCGCCCAAGCCCCTATAATATCGTAATGATGAGCCTGAACCTACGCTTACTCGGCGCAAGCCTTCTCGCATTATGTATAGTGGCCGCACCACGCGCGCAGGCAGCGCAGCTCGCAGGCGTTACCATGCCCAACGCGCAAACACTGGGTGCACAAACCCTGACGCTGAACGGCATCGGGCTGCGGACATATTCGTTCATGCATGTGCATATCTATGTGGCGGGCTTGTATCTGCCGCAGCCGATGAATGATGCGAGCAGTATTCTTACATCCCCGGAACCAAAGATCCTGTCGCTGCATTTTCTGCATAGCGTGGGAATTACCCAGGAGCGATCTTCCTGGAAAAAAGGATTGACCAACAATTGCATGGCTCCCTGCGCGTTAAGCAATGCGGAACTTCAGGAGTTTCTGGCGACTTTGAAACCGATTTCCGCCGGCGAGGAGATTCAGTTTATTTTCGAGGGCCAAGGCATGAACGCCTATGAAAACGGGCATCTCGTGGGGCATGTTGGCAACCCGCAACTGGCGCGGCTTGTGCTGGCTGTTTTCATCGGCCCGCATGTGGATGCGGTAAACCTGAAAAAACAGCTTCTGGGCGGGCATTGACGCCAGCCGAAAAACCGGGAAATTGACGCTGCCGGGGTGTCTGCATTGTGCGGACTGAGATCATACCCGTTGAACCTGTCTGGGTCATGCCAGCGAAGGGAGAGCGCCAATGGCACTCAATCGCCGTCTGTTTTTATCTGCCGCCACGGGCGCGCTTGCCGCCCCCGCCATTTCGCGTGCCGCGGCACCACTGCCTTTCACATTGATTCTGGACTGGTTCGTGAACCCGGACCACGCCCCGCTTTTTGCCGCCAAATATTGCGGCGCCTATGAGAAGGCTGGGCTCAACGTAAAGCTCATCGCCCCCACCGACCCGGACGTGCCGCCCAAGCTTGTTGCGGCGGGCAAAGCCGATGCGGCGCTGACCTACCAGACCCAGCTTTATCTGCTGGTGGACCAGGGCGTGCCCGTGCGCCGCACCGGCACGCTGATCGACAAGCCGCTGAACACCTTAACCGCGCTGAAGCGCAGCGGCATTACCAAATTGCAGGACCTGAAAGGCCGCAAAGTGGGCTATTCCGTGGCTGGGGTGGAACCGGTGATCATCGGTGCGATGCTGAAACATGTTGACCTGAGCTTGCAAGATATCCAGCTCGTGAACGTGAATTTCGAACTCGTCTCCGCCCTGCAAACCAAGGCGGTGGATGCGGTGATCGGCACCTACCGGACCTATGAGGATATCCAGCTTGCCCAGGCTGGTCTGGACCCGGTGATCTTCCTGCCAGAGGATTACGGCGTGCCGGCATCAGACGAACTGCTGCTGCTTTCAAACGTAAACGGTTTAAAGAACCCGGCTTTGCCCGCTTTCCTTGGCGCGCTGAAGGAAGGCGTTGCGGCGCTGAAGGCCGACCCAGATGGGATGTTGGCGAAATTCCTGAAGGATAATCCAAGTTTGAATGACAGACTGGACATCGCATCATGGCACGCGCTGCCCTCTTATTTCGACACGGACCCGGCAGCATTGAATGTGAAACGTTATGAAACCTACAGGGATTTTCTGTTCGAGAGTGGCGTGATTAAACAGAAACTGCCCTTGGGCGATTACGCGGTGACGATTTCCTGACCGATAAAAAACCCCGGCAGTTGCCTGCCGGGGCGTTTTCATCGCGAAAGCGAAGATTAGTGGAAGATGATTTCCACGCGACGGTTCTGCGGCTCGCGCACGCCCGAGCCGGTGGGCACCAGCAGGTGGGTTTCGCCATAGCCATGCATCTCGATCTCGGAAGCCGGGACGCCATCGGCCACGAGCTGGGCGGCAACCGCCTTCGCACGACGCTCAGACAGGCCCATGTTATAATCAGCCGTACCGGAGGTGTCGGTATAGCCGTTAACTTCAAGGGTGGTGACGTTCTGGGTGTGAGAGTCAGACGCAGCCTGGGCAATAATCTGGGTCGCGCGCGGGGTAAGGTTGTACTTATCCCAATCGAAGAACACCAGATAGGTCTTGGCAGGAGCCGGAGCCGGAGCAGCCATCGGCGCGGCAACCGGGGTGGGTGCCGGTGCAGGCGGGGCCGGGGGCGCAAATTCGTAGCGCAACCCGATATTGATCTGGTTGTTATACTCGCCCTGCTGCCGGAAGCTGGTGGGCAGAGCGGTATTCCCCTCATAGTAACGGCGCGCCGCTGTTAGCCCGATGAAGCGATATTCAAGCGTGGCAGAAAGCCCCACGACAGGCGCAATCGGGAAAGACAAGCCTACAATGCCTTGATAAGCAAAGGAGCCGCGAGACTGATTAATGGTCGCGCCGCCAGCGTTGAAGTCGTTGTATCGTGCAATCTGCCAGCCCACACCTGCCCCCGCATAGGGGTAAAGCCAGGGCAGGCCGATATCGAAGTCGTAAATTCCGTTGACGAAGCCGCCATACTGGCTTTCATGCCCGCTAGCCTTGGTGCTGACACCACCTGTTTTCAGCTTGTCCGCGCCGTTGCGAATGTAGTCGCCCTCAAGCTCCACACGCCAACCGTCGTTGAAGCCGTAACCGATCGCGGCGTTTCCATCGAAACCATTCTTGAACACAGCTTTTGAGTCGCCCGGCACATCCACGCCGCCGACGTTAAAATTTTTCTGCGTTACAGGGGTCTTCAGGTCAAAGCCCCCGCCCAGGCTTACATAAGGGCCAGAAACCGGTTGGGCGACAGCGCGGCCAGCCAGGGCTAACGGTACAGCCAGCATGGTCGCGGCGAATAAGGCGGCTCGAAACTGCATCATGTATCTCCCTTTTGGCGCGGCGCGCATCTGGTTCGGTATAAGCGCAAAGACTATGTGGCGGTGAAACGCCCCGTTGCGAAGAGGGCGATGCAAGGCGGATATTTGCTGTAGCCAAAATGCCACGGCTGGGGCGCGATGGCATTAAATGCGCTGTTTTAGCTCATGACAAGAAAAAACCCCGGCAGTTGCCTGCCGGGGCGTTTTCATCGCGAAAGCGAAGATTAGTGGAAGATGATTTCCACGCGACGGTTCTGCGGCTCGCGCACGCCCGGGCCGGTTGGCACCAGCAGGTGGGTTTCGCCATAGCCATGCATCTCGATCTCGGAAGCCGGGACGCCATCGGCCACGAGCTGGGCGGCAACCGCCTTCGCACGACGCTCAGACAGGCCCATGTTATAATCAGCCGTACCAGAGGTGTCGGTATAGCCGTTAACTTCAAGGGTCGTGACGTTCTGGGTGTGAGAGTCAGACGCAGCCTGCGAAATAATCTGGGTCGCGCGCGGGGTAAGGTTGTACTTATCCCAATCGAAGAACACCAGATAGGTCTTGGCAGGAGCCGGAGCCGGAGCAGCGACCGGAGCAGGAGCCGGAGCCGGAGCCGGAGCCGCCGGCGGCTGGAACAGCTGGTAGCGCAGCCCGATCAGGAAGGTGTGGCTGGAGGACTGGCCAAAATGCATCTTGCCGCCATCCGGGTTACCGGGCGGGAAGCCGCCGATAACGGAAGTGTTGTAGTTGCGGCTGGCCGTCAGCTGGGTGAACTTATACTCAGCGGTGAGGGAGAGGCCGGGAACCATCGCCAGCGGGTAAGAAACACCGCCAATGATGTTATAGGCGAAGCTGCCCTTGGAACCGGTGAAGGAGTCACCGTTAGCGGACTGAATGTGGCTGTTGAAACGCTGCCACTGATAACCAATACCGGCACCCACGTATGGGAAAATCGGCAGGCCGACATTGAAGTCGTACAGCACGTTTACCATCGGACCGTAGGTGTCGAGGCCGCCGGACGCACGATACTGCGTGCCGTCGTTAACGCTCAGCTTATGGGCCGTGTCGCGGTAGTAGTTGCCATTCAACTCAACGCGGAAACCATCGCCAAAGCCATAGCCTACAGCAACATCGCCAGAGTAAGAATTGCGGAACTGCATCTTACCAGCCTGGCCGGTGTAGTAGCTATGATAATTGACCGGATTCTGGATGGTCGTGCCAGCACCAAGGCTGACATAGGGGCCGGTTACCGGCTGCGCCTGTGCGGCCAGCGGCAACACGAGGCAGGTGGCAGCGGCAAGAGCTAAACGAAGCTTCATGTCAAAACTCCAATACAGAGTAAAATTAATCAACCTAAAGCCATTTAATCCTCTGTGATGGGAATCAACAGGGCAATTTCATTTTTCGATTTAACATTCTCGCCCTGTTGTAAATTTAGCACAAGTTTGGGCCAGAACCCCTTGATTTACGAACAGGTAATGACTCTGAAAGCTTCGCCAGCATCGCCCGCATCGGTGGCTCCCGGGGCAGAATGGACCATCCATCCACGGTAGACTTGGCCCCCGCCATTTTGTGCGGCATTTGACTGAAGCGTAATGAACACAGCGGCATCCGGCAGCACGCCGGGCGGGCGCATTTCACAGGCCTGCACGCTTACGGTCAGGTCCCCCGCAGTACTTTGCCCCCCTACAGGAATGGTAAGTGTGCTGGTGCTGCCATCAATTTTATTAAGCACGCCAAGTTTGGCGGTTTGGCCCGCGACCCAGGTATTGGCCGGCACGGGTACTGTGTCAGCCGGGGCCGGCTGCTGGGTGGTACTGTTGTTGTTTGCAGGCACCGGCCCCGCGGAGGGCGAGACCGCCTGCACCGGCGAGGCATTTCCGTTATCAGCGTTACCGGCGTCGGCACCACCGGGCTGGGAGCCTGCATCACCCCCGGAAGGTGGAAACGGTGTTTGCACCAGGCCAGGCGGCGGGGGAGATTGCGGCCCCACGGGTACTTCCGGAGCAATGGCAGGGCTGCTCACAACAGGCGGGGGTGGCGGCACGGCAACCATGTTCTCTCCCGGCTGGCTTTGCCCGAGCATGGTTTGGGCAAATGCCGCGCCGCTAATAAGCGTGGCAGCCGAGGCCAGAAGCAGCCAGCGCATTACTGCGGCAGCGCCGCGGGGTTGGATGGCTGGGCGTTGCCGGCCGAAGGTTGTGCCTTGCTGGGGCCGTTACCCATGGAGAAGATGAATTTACCCAGCAGATCCTCGATATTCACCGCGGATTGCGTCACCTGGAAGCTGGCATCCGGCTTGAGCATGGTGTTGGAGCCGCCGGGCGAGATGGCGACATAGGAGCCGCCGAGCAAACTATCTGAGGTGACGGAGGCGCTGCTGTCATCTGGCACCTGGATGCCTTTATTGATCGCCAGCTTCACCATCGCGGCATAGGTGGTGGGGTTAAGCGCTTCCGAGGAAACATGGCCGACAACCACCCCGCCAATCTTCACATCCGCCCCAACAGCCAACCCGCCAATGGAACCAAACTGTGCCTGCAGCGGATAGCCGCCGCCGGTATTCAACTCCCCTGCCCCGCGCAACGCGTAAGCCAGGAACAGGGCAGCGACGACAATAACAGCGAAACCGGCGGTGAGTTCAGGAACACGGCGCAGCATCAGGTTTGATCCGGAGTCCAGGATTCATAATCGGCCGAGGCCGCAGCGCGCTTGCCGCCCATATAGTCATGCCCGGCCGGACGGTAGCTCTGCGCCGTGCCGGTGAGGTTGGGTTTGTGCGGGCGTTGCCAAGGGCGGGCGGGCGCAGCCAGCGGTGCATCGGTAATGTGATGCAGCCAGGCGTGCCATTCAGGGGGCACCTCGGAGGGGTCTTGCGGCCCGGCATAAACCACCCAGCGGCGCGCATGAGGCTTGCCCGGACGCTCAAAATATTGGTTCCCCATATCGTCGCGGCCGATAAAGCGGCCCCGGAACATGGTAAGAAAATAAAGGCTGGGGTTGCTGATCAACCCTTTAAGGCCAAGCGGCCTAGCCTTGGGCGTGGAGCCGTTGGTGGCTGGTGTCTGCGCGGCAGTGCTCATGGCCCCGATATAGGTGATGGCGGGCAAATGGTCCATCGCCATGTTGCAACGCAGTCAGCCAGGGTTTTTCCGAACGGCAACAAAATCGATGTCTTGGTCTCTAGCCTCATTCAAAGCGTCCGATGCGACGGTCATTTTGGCGTAGGCTGAACAATCCCGGGCCCGAGCATGGCGTCCAGCTCCGCCTCGTAATCCCTGATCGCGCCGCCCAGAGACTTATCAAAACTCATCCCAATTCTCTGTGCCCGTGGCGATTGCCAGCGCGCCCATTGTTACTTTGCCGCTCTTTCGTGAGTTTTGTTCCATGAGTTTGCGGGTGGGAACGCTTTGAATCCCGTCCCCGCTCAATGGTGTTGGAGTGCGCCTGTCAGCCCCCAATTCAAAACGACGAACGAGCTTATCCATCATCCTCGCCTCCTTTTGAAGATTGGAAGCGGCGGCATTCGTCTCTTCGACCATGGCTGCATTTTGCTGCGTGACTTGATCCATCTGGTTCACCGCTGTGTTCACCTCGGAGAGCCCTGCGGCCTGCTCTTTTGCCGAGAATGCGATCTCAGCCATCAATTGGTCGAGGTCAGTAATCTTCGCAACAATATCTGTGAGCGCACCCCCCGCTGCGTCGACCAGCTTTACGCCTGCATCGACATCGCCGGAACTCGCGGATATCAGTCCCTTTATTTCTTTCGCCGCGGTTGAACAACGCTGGGCCAGCGCGCGCACTTCGGAGGCAATAACGGCAAACCCCCGGCCGGCATCGCCCGCCCGCGCAGCCTCCACACCGGCATTCAGTGCAAGGAGATTCGTTTGAAAGGCGATTTCGTCGATGACGCTGACAATCTGTGCAATTTCTCTAGAAGAGGCCGCGATCTTCGTCATGGCGTTAACGGCATTCAAAATCGTCTGGCCCGACTTGATGGCCTCCTCCTTGGCCGTGTTCATGGAGGCAGCAACAACCTGAGTCCCCTCCGAACTACGTTTCAAAGTAGCACTGATTTGATCAAGTGCCGCGGCCGTCTCCTCTAGCGAGGCAGCTTGCTGTTCTGTACGGCGAGCCAACGCGTCAGAAGCCGACGAAATTTCGCCAGAGCCGCGATGGATTGAATCGCTCGCATCGGCTACAGCCAACAGGGATAGGCGCAGGGTCTCACGGGCGCGATTATAATTGCCCTTCAGTTGCTTGTAACCGTCAGCGACCTCTTCGATCATCTCCGATGTCAGATCGCCGGTAGCGAGACGTTCCAGATGCCCGGCAAGCAGAGTGGTCACATGCAGTAATTCTTGATCCGCCTTCGCCTTCTCACGCGTCCGGGTTTCCTCCGCCTCGATATTAGCCGTGATGTTTTGAGCAAATTCAATTACTTTTAGTACCATGCCCGAACGACCACGCACTGGATCATAGGCCGCCCGCAACCAGATAATTTTTCCATCTTTGCGCCGGTATTTGAAACGCCCGGATGCCGCTTCGCCCGATTTCAGCTTTTGCCAAAAATCATGGTATTCTTGCGAGGCGGCATAATCTGGCTCAACGAAAATACGATGATGCTTGCCGACCACCTCGGGCTGGGTATAGCCGAATACAGATAGGAAGTTGGCATTGACCTCTACGACATAACCATCTGGGGTGTACGATATCCCGATCTGTGATCGGTTGAGCGCTTCGAGAGTCAGGGTCGCCTCGTCGCGCCGCGCGTCTAACTTCCTGGTCCCCTTGGGCGTTCCGAACATGTTCTCTTCCCTTGTCAGTCAACCGGCCGAATGATTGCTTGGGAGGAATTTGCGTTTTAAACATGAACGAAAGTCTAATGACCCAACTATATTTATAGACGGTGTTCTGTCGCGGCCGATAGGATAGGTCCTTCCCCCTGCACTCCAAAATTTAAGCTATCCACAGGATTTTGTGTCTGTTACGCAGATTCAACACAACATGCACTTTTATTGAGTCATATCAGGGCCTAAACTCCCCCTCATGGCACAGAGCAGAACTGATAAATCCTGGCATGGCATCAAGCTGGCGGCGCATGATGCCGCTGCCGACCCCGATGCCCCGCCGGTGATAGTGACCATGCCCGCAGCCTGGGGCCAGAAAGCCGCCGATGCGTTGGCCGCCATTCTGCCGGGCAGACGAGCGCTGCATATTGCCGAAGCCGCCGAGGCCTGGATTGCCCCCATCGCCGCCAGAGCTGCCGCCGCGGGGCTGAGCGAGGGCATCGCCAGCGAATTGCACAAGCTTGTTGCCCTGCACCGCGCCAGCCCCAGCGCCAATATGTGGCG
>JAGWIE010000342.1 GCA_028866445.1 Rhodospirillales bacterium
CTCCAATCCGTGCAGGCGCCCTCAGTCATGAAGGCCGCGTAGCAACACAGGCCCAAAACCAGCGCCCGGCGGTTTGGCCAGGCGAAATGTTTGCCCGAGGGCGGGGCATCGCCGCTTTTGGGCACCAGGCGGAAGCTTTGGCTAAGCCCTGCCAGCACCGCCGCGGCGCTGAACACGCACAGCATCGGCACCGTGCCGCCCAGCTTCAACACCAGGCTTGCCACTAGTGCGCTAGCCAGCGTGCCCAGGCTGTAGCAAGCGTGGAAACTGGACATATGCAGCCGCCCGGACATTGCCTCCACCACCGCGCCTTGGGCGTTGATGGCGACATCCAGCGTGCCGAAATTGGCACCGTAAATGAACAACAGGGCCGTAAACGCCAGCGGCGAAGGCGCGGTGCCAAGCAGCGGTAGCATCAGGCACATGAGCAAAGCCGTGCCGATAATGCAATTGCGGCTGCCCCAGCGCGCCACCGCCATGCCCGCCAGCGGCATTACCGAAACGCCGCCCGTGCCACCGGCCAGCAGCACCAGGCCAAGTGTGCCATCAGGCAGATGAAACCGGATTTTGATGTAGGGAATGACGATCGCCCAGACCGTAATGCCGATGCCCGCCATGAAGAACACGAGCCGTGTGGTCCAGAGTTTGGCTTGCATGGCAAAGCGTTATCCCGCCCCGGCGCAAGCAGCAAGGCGGGGGAGGTATGAGCAAAAAAGGGGGCCAAAGCCCCCTTTTTCAAATTACATTGGGATGCGGTTACAAAACCCGTCGCCCGGCGATGGCGTGGTAGATAACAAGCACCACCACTGCGCCGACAACCGACACAAACAATGACCACAAATTGAAGCCGGTAACCGGCACTGCACCCAATGCGGTGAATATCCAGCCACCGACCAGTGCGCCGACAATCCCGAGAATGATATCGATCAACGGGCCACGGCCACCGTTATCGACGATATGGCTGGCGATCCAACCTGCAAGAAGGCCGAGTACGATCCACCCGAGAATTGACATGCTTTTGCCTCCAGAAAATTATTCTGATTCTGAGATGGGCGACAACCGCGCGCCCGCAAGCGCCGTTGCGGGAAGTTCACCCCGCGTTCATGTTCAATTTAATCTGCCGCGCTTCCAGCCCCTGCCACACGATAAGCACCGGCACTGCGATAATAAAATCCCGTGCGCGGCGCAACAAGGAAAGAGACAAGGCGATATCCGGCGGGATGCCGAACAGCCCGCCCAGCAGGGTGTAGGTTGCTTCCTGTATGCCGACGCGGCCGGGGACAAAAAAAGCCAGCGCCATAATGGCATGGAGCATCGCCTCGATACATACGGCATCCGGCCAAGTGAGATTCACGCCCAACGCGCGAAAGCCGATGAAGGACGCCGTGCCGGTGCCAAGCCAGCACAGCAGATGCAGAGCAGCCGCCCCCGCCAGCCGGTGATGCTGGGTGTACATATTATCCAGCGTGGATTGCAGACGATCGAAATGCTCCGTCGCGCCTTGCCCCGTGGTGCCCGCGATCCGCAACGCCAGGGCACTGAACAGCTTGGTGCCGGAGCCGCGCTGCGCCACAATCAGCCCCACCCCAAGTGCCACGGCCACCGCCAGTCCAATGCTCACCGGCACCAACAAATCGGAATGCGGCACTTTATGCGCCAGCAGCACCAGCCCGATGCCGACGAAAACGAGCTGCGCCAGAAATTCGGTGGTGACATCACCCAGGGTTGAAGCAACGGCATCCGCCGTGGCCACCCCGCCGAGCCTGATCACCCTGGCCCCCAGCACATAGCCGCCAACTTGCGAAAACGGCAGAAACTCGCCCGTGGCGTCCCGCACCGCCCG
>JAGWIE010000343.1 GCA_028866445.1 Rhodospirillales bacterium
CGCATGGTGGCGGATACAGCCTCCATGGAGATCGTCACCACGCACACGGAGGCCGAGGCGCTCCTGCTTGAGGCGAACCTCATCAAGCGCCTGAAGCCGCGTTACAATATTCTGCTGCGGGACGATAAGTCTTACCCCTGGTTGCTGTTAACGGCAGGGCAGGAATTTCCGCGTATTGGCAAATTTCGCGGCGCGCAGAACAAGGCGGATTTCTATCTCGGCCCGTTTGCCTCCGTTTGGGCGGTGAACCAGACCGTGCAGGCTCTGCAACGCATTTTTCTGCTGCGCACTTGCGCGGATACGGTTTTCGCCAACCGTACACGGCCTTGTTTGCTGTTCCAGATTAAACGTTGCTCCGCACCTTGTGTCGGCCGGGTGAGTGCCGAGGAGTATGGCGCGTTAGTGGATCAGGCGAAGGATTTCCTGCAAGGAAAAACCGGCGCGGTGCAGAGAGAGCTGGCTGCTGCGATGCAGCAAGCTGCTGAAAACCTTGAATTTGAGCGTGCGGCATCTTTAAGGGACCGCATAAGGGGCCTTGCCTATGTGCAGGGCAATGACGTGATTAACCCCGCCAGCCTGGGCGATGCCGATGTGATTGCCCTGCACCAGCAGGCGGGCCAGGCTTGTGTGCAGGTGTTTTTTATTCGTGGCGGGCGCAATAATGGCAATCGCAGCTTCTTTCCCGTCCACACGAAGGACGAGGAACCGGCGGAAATTCTCTCCGCTTTCATCGCGCAGTTTTACGACGATAAGCCGCCGCCGCCGCAGATTCTGCTGAACTACAAGGCAGAGGAGCAGGCTCTGCTGGAGGATGCGTTGAGCCTGAAGGCGGAGCGGCGCGTGCATATTCTGGTGCCCCAACGTGGGGAAAAAGCTGATGTGGTGGCCCATGCGGCCACAAATGCCCGCGAGGCGCTGGAGCGCAAACTGGCCGAGACGGCAGGGCAGGGGAAATTGCTGGCGGCGGCAGGCGAGCTGTTTGGCCTGTCTGAAACGCCCCGGCGAATTGAGACCTACGACAACTCTCACATTATGGGCACGAACGCTTACGGCGTGATGGTGGTGGCGGGGCCGGAAGGGCCGATGAAATCCGCCTACCGGAAATTCGGCATCAAAAGCGTTATCACCCCCGGCGATGATTTCGCGATGATGCGGGAGGTGCTGCAACGCCGCTTTGGCCGCGCTTTGGAGGAGGACCCGGACCGAGACAGCGAAACCTGGCCGGATTTGGTGCTGATTGATGGCGGTGCCGGCCAGCTCTCCGCTGCCAAAGGCGTGATGGCCGATCTCGGGCTGGAGGATATTCCCATGGTGGCCATCGCCAAGGGGCCAGACCGCGATGCCGGACGCGAATGGTTCCATATGGATGGCCGCGACGCCTTCCAGTTGCCGCCGCGCGATCCGGTTTTGTATTTTCTGCAACGTCTGCGCGATGAGGCGCATCGCTTTGCCATCACCACCCACCGCGCCGCCCGCAGCAAGAAAATCACCACCTCGGAGCTGGACGAAATTCCCGGCATTGGGGCCGCACGCAAGAAGGCGCTACTGCTGCATTTTGGCTCAGCTAGGGGGGTGAAGGCCGCCGGGCTGAAGGATTTGGAGGCGGTTGCCGGCATTAACCGCGCCACGGCTAAAGCGGTTTATGCCTTCTTTCACCCCGGCGTAAGGCTGGAGGAGTAATCTCCTCTTGGCTTCAAAGGCGGAATGGCTAAATTCATGAATATGAAGCGCAAGAGGCTTAAATGAGCGGCACAAAATGGGCGGATGTGATGAAGCTGGCCGCCGACGCGCCGGATACCCGCAGCCTCTTTACAGCCAACGCGCAACGCTTCGCGCAAT
>JAGWIE010000344.1 GCA_028866445.1 Rhodospirillales bacterium
GACGAGGAGGACAGCCATCTGGGTGATTTCATCGAGGATAAGGCGGCGATTATTCCGCTGGATGCCGCCGTGCAGGCGAATTTGCGCGAGGCGGCGACGCGGGTGCTCTCCAGCCTGACCCCACGCGAGGAGCGCGTGCTGCGGATGCGCTTCGGCATTGGCATGAACACCGACCATACGTTGGAAGAGGTGGGGCAGCAGTTTAACGTAACGCGCGAACGTATCCGCCAGATTGAGGCGAAGGCGCTGCGGAAGTTGAAGCACCCATCTCGTTCCCGCAAATTGCGCAGTTTCCTGGACGACTAAGGATTCTAATAGGAAGGGCGAGGGCCGATGCCTGAGATGCTGGATTACGCGCGGCCCGCCCCCGGAGAACCAACGCAGCGCGCCGTTGTCACCGTGATATTCATGCGCATGATGAACCGGCCGCAGCGCCCTAAGGCGGTGTTGCCCCACGGGGTAAGCGTGACGCGCGAACGGCCAGATGCCTCCCAATATCGTGCGCTTTATACCGAAGTTGGCGGCCCGTGGCTTTGGTGGCTGCGCCGGGTTATGCCGGACCATTTGTTGGAAAGGCATCTCGCCAGCAGCACTGTATCTGTTCACGTGCTGCGGGTGGATGGCGATGTAGCTGGGTTTTTTGAACTCGATGCGGGCCACTGGCCCTACGTAAACCTGAATTATTTCGGGCTGCTGCCAGGCTTCATCGGGCGTGGCCTTGGTAAGCTTTTGTTGGATTTCGCGGTAGACTGCGTGTTCGAAGGTGCCACGGCGCTGCGGGGCATGAGCGTGAACACCTGTAATGCCGACCATCCCCGTGCCTTGCCCAATTATCTTGCCGCAGGGTTTGTTGAATACCGCCGCACCAGGGAGGAATGGGATATTCCGCTGCGGCTCGGCTTTACTATTCCTGAGCATTTGCGAGGCTGAGGCTGGATATTCTGTTTTCAGACAATCGTGCCCTGGTGGTGAACAAGCCGGCCGGGCTGCCGGTTTATCCTGGACGGGCGGGCGGAGCGAGCGTCGAGGATTTCTTCCCCCTTTGGCGGCGTGGCAAAACCGGCCCTTGGCTGGTGCACCGGCTGGACCAGGACACAGCCGGCTGCCTGCTTATCGCCCGCAAAAAGGCATTTCTGTTGGAAGCCCAGGCACTGATGGCCGAGGCGGCGGGCAAGTCTGAGAAAATCTATTGGGCGGTTTTACGTGGCGTGCCGAGGGGTAGCGCGGGCGAAATTAACGCGCCCTTGGCCAAAATAACCGAGGGAAAGCGTTGGCGCATGGCAGTGGCGGTGGACGGCCAGCCTGCCCGCACACTCTGGCGGCTGCTTGGCGTGCATGGCGGCAATGCGTTGGTGGAGTTTTCACTCCTTACAGGCCGCACCCACCAAATACGCGCTCATGCGGCGCAGTTTGGCCACCCGGTGCTGGGCGACCCCGTTTATGGCGATGGCCAGGGGCGGATGTGCCTGCTGGCGCGCAAACTGGTGCTGCCTTTGGCCGAGCCAGTGGTTGCCACGGCCCCTCCGCCGCCGCATATGGCGGGTTTTGTGGAGGCTTGCCTTGGAACGTTCTGATTACGAACCCGGCCAATATGTGCGTCACCCAGGCCGCCCGGATTGGGGGTTGGGGCAGGTGCAAAGTGCTACCGGCAAGCGGGTGACTGTGAATTTTGAAAATGCGGGCAAGGTGCTGGTGGATACCAGCGTTGTGATTCTGGAAAACGTCCAGCCTGAGTGATTGCAAAAGGACCAGATTGGTCCGAGATAGAGTGAGCATGATAGACCCGTTTGGCCGCCATATTTCATATCTACGCGTTTCGGTAACGGACCGCTGCG
>JAGWIE010000345.1 GCA_028866445.1 Rhodospirillales bacterium
TTGGCGTGGCGTTGGGGCCATCGGTTGCGGCGGCGGTGCTGTCTCTGGCGAGCTGGAAGTGGCTGTTCCTCATCAATCTGCCCTTCGGCGCGGTGGCGTTTTATTTCTCCCTCACCTCCTTGCCTGTAACCCCCCGGCTTTCGGTGCGGCTAGACCTGTTGAGCGCCGCGTTGCTGGCGGTGGCCCTCAGCGGCATCGTCACCGGCGGCGATAATTTCGCGCAAGGCCACGGCCTGTTTCCCGGCCTCGCTTTGCTGGTTCTAGGTATTGCCGCCATGGCGGTTGTCGTGCGGTTGCAGCTCACGCGGTCTCACCCGCTATTGCCGGTTGACCTGCTGGCCCGCCCGAGTTTTTCCATCGCCTTCGTCACCGGGTTTCTGTCTTTCGTCGCGTCTAATTTCTTTATCATTTCGATGCCTTTTAATCTCACCAATGTGCTGCATCGTGGGCCGGTGGAAACGGGGCTGGTTATTACCGCATGGCCTGTTGCCATCATGTTCATGGCGCTCTTCGCCGGGCGGCTGGCGGATCGTTACCCGGCGGCGTTTCTGTCATCCCTTGGCATGGCTATTTGCGGCACCGGCTTTTTGCTGTTGCGGCTCTTGCCGAATGCCCCGTCCGACCCAAACATCATGTGGCGCATCGCCGTGGCGGGCATCGGGTTTTCCCTGCTGCAACCGCCCAACAACAAGGCGATGCTGATGGCAGCACCCAAACACCGTATCGGCGGCGCTTCGGGTATGATCTCCGTCTCCAGGCTGTTCGGGCAGACGATGGGCGGCATGTTGGTGGCGCTTACCTTGGGGTTGGTGCATGTCGCTCCCACCAAAACCTGCCTGGCTTTGGCCGCCTTCACCGCTTACAGCGCGGCGGTTGTCAGTTTTTTGCGCGTGTTGGCAAAACAGGCTGACTAACCTGCGCGATTGCTCCCATGGCGCAAACCGGATACCGGTATCGCTGCCGAAAAGATTGGGGAGCAGCAATGACGGTTCAGCTAGGTGAACGGCAGGCCGGGTTCGACACACGCAAGCTTGGTTTTCCCAGTGTCGATGGCTGCATGGCCATCGTCGTGGTTCTGCCGGAGGGCCTGTACGGCTATCATTCCTTCGGTGGCGAGCGGGATACGGACTGGCCCAGGATCATCCCGCAATTCAAAGCCTTTATTGAAGGCAAGGGCGGTACACTCACCAATGCAACCCGGCTCTATGGCATCACCCATGTCAGCAAGAGAGGCTGGAGCCTGGGGGTGCGCAAGGAACGTTGGAAAGAGGAGCTCCAGGCCTATTACGACGATCTTGGTCTGAATTGCCGAATCTCCGGCTATAATCTGGATGATGGCGTTGCTGCCGGCTTCCACCAGAAAGGCAAATCCGCCTATGTCGAGTTCGAGAAGTTCGGCTCGAAATGCGATGTTAGCGTGCAGAGTTGGGACACCGTTACCTTTACGCGGCAGAAAGCCGCGCAGAACCCATGGGGCGACGAGATCAAATCAATTCAGGGCGGCAAACTAGGGGCTGTTCAGGGAGATATTTTCGACCCCGTTACAGCCAAGGCATTAAAAAAGATTAGCAAGACAGCGCTCAAATCCTGACGGACGAGAGCGGCGCGGCGGGCTTTATCCCGCCAGCGCCTCCGCGCAGGCATCCAGGATCGCGTCGCAATCCAACTCATATTCCCGGTATAGCTCCGCCACCGTGCCGGACTGGCCAAAATGGTCCGGGCCCAGCGCCATCACCCGCTGCCCGCGCACCGCACCTAGCCAGGAATGTGCTGCGGGGTGGCCATCCAGCACCGTCACCAACGCGGCGTTGGGTGCCAGCGGTGCCAGAATCTC
>JAGWIE010000037.1 GCA_028866445.1 Rhodospirillales bacterium
CCCGATCTTCAGCGCACGCGCGCGTTCTTTAATGCGCTCCACCAGCGGCTCGGCAATCGGCCCCACAGGCACGGCCACTGAAACCGCCATGCAGCGTTCTCCGGCGGAACCATAGGCAGCGCCCATCAGCGCATCCACCGCCTGGTCCAGATTCGCATCCGGCATCACCACCAGATGGTTCTTCGCCCCGCCCAGCGCCTGCACACGCTTCCCGGCCTTGGTGCCGGTGGTGTACACATATTCCGCAATTGGCGTGGAACCCACGAAGCTTATCGCGGCAATACGTTTATCGTTGAGGAGCTGCTCAACCACGTCCTTATCGCCATTCACCACGTTGAACACACCATCCGGCAACCCGGATTGCTTCAGCAACTCGGCCATGCGCAAAGCGGCGGAAGGCACTTTCTCGGAAATTTTCAAAATGAAACTGTTGCCGCAGGCGATGGCGACAGGGAACATCCAAAGCGGCACCATGGCCGGGAAGTTGAAGGGCGTAATGCCCGCGCACACGCCCAAAGACTGCCGCACGCTGTAGCTGTCGATATTGGTGCCAACATTCTCGGTGAACTCACCCTTCAACAGCTCAGGAATACCGCAGGCGAACTCAATCACCTCAATGCCGCGCGCAACCTCGCCTTTCGCGTCGGAGAACACTTTGCCATGCTCGGAGGAGATCATCTCCGCCAACTCATCCGCGTGCTGTTCCATTAAATCCTTGAACTTGAACATCACCCGCGCGCGGCGCAGCGGCGGCGTGGCGGCCCAGGCCGGGAAGGCCGCGGCGGCAGCCTCAATCGCCGCATTCACCTCATCCGGCGTTGCCACAGCCAGCCGCTTGCTCTGCTTGCCGGTGGCGGGGTTGAACACCGGCAGGCTGCGCGAACCAGCACCCGGCACCATCTTGCCATTAATGTAATGACCAAGGCTTTGCATATAAATCTCCAATCTTCACAAGGCATAAGCAGGCGGAAATGGCGGGCAGAACCCAAATCTGGGCGCCAAACGCCAACATGAAACAACAATTCCATTTTAAAAGCAACAACAGAATTTATGTTCTGATATATGCCAATCTCTCAGAAAAAATTCTAAAATTAGAACTATTATTCTATCTTAGCCGTCCTGTTTACGCTATCGTTTACCCATGCCGTCCGCAGACATCCCCCAAGCACCCTCCAGTTTCGCTGCCCTGCGCCACGCGCTGCTGGAGCGCCAAGGCAGCCTGCCCAAACGCCTCGCCCAGGTGGCGCGGTTCATGCTTGCGCAACCGGACGAGATGGCGCTCGGCACTGTGGCGGAGCTTGCCGCCGCCGCCGGGGTGCAGCCCTCGGCTTTGGTGCGCTTTGCCCAGGCACTTGGTTATTCCGGTTTTTCAGATCTCCAACAGGTGTTGCGAGCCCGCTTGCGGGAACGCTGGCCGGACTATCACGAGCGGCTTTCCAAGGTGAAGGATGAGGGTGCCACCACGGCGGTCGTGCTCTCCCGCCTGGTGGAAACCTCGGTACAATCGCTCCAAAAGCTTTCGGGTAGCATCGCTCCAGCAGCTTTTGCGCGCGCGGTGGAGGCACTGGCCGGCGCACGCATGATCTATCTGCTGGGGCAACGCCGGACATTTCCTGTTGCGGCTTATCTTTCCTACATGTTTGGTAACCTTGAGGTGCCGCATATGCTGCTGGACAATACCGGTGGCATGGTGGATTTGCAGGCCCGCAGCGCCGGGCCGCAAGACGTGCTGCTGGCCATCAGCTTCACCCCCTACGCGCCCATCACCGTGCAGATCGCGACAGAGGCCGCTTCCCGCGGCGTGCCTGTTATCGCCATCACAGATTCCGCCTTCTCGCCCCTTGCCACCATCGCAGAGGCTTGGCTGGAAGTGGCGGAGGCGGAACTTGGCGCCTTCCGGACCCTCTCCGCTAGCATCACCTTGGCTATGTCGCTCGCCATTGCCACAGCGGAACGGCGTGCCGGGTAGTCAAACAAAACTCTCCGTTACAGAGAATTTAGCAGAGTTTCATCTGGCCGCTGCTCAAGCGGTTTGCGTCGGGTGCCACGCCAACGCGGCAAGTGCCGGATTTTTTGAGTCATTGAAAATGACGGCTGTACCCCGTCAGGAGATTGCGTCGTGCAAGCAGCTTGCTTACATTCCATCAGATTTTTGAAACGAGAAATGAGATGAAGCGCACGCCTGGGTGGAAAACCAAAGCCCGGATTTCAGGCCAGGATGTCACATTGGCTCTCGGGTTGGCGGGGGCAATCGTATTTTTTGTAATCAGCGGCGCATTCTCTTATTCCGATGTTAAAACCATCCACGCCGACACCAGTAAAATGTCTCATTCTCATCAGGTGATCCTGACGCTACAGGGCATTCTCGCCAGTGCGCTGGATGCCGAAACCGGCCAGCGCGGCTTTCTGCTAACCGGCAATGCCAGCTATCTCGCCCCCTATCAGGCAGCACTTGCGCGGCTACCAACCCAATTCAATCAACTGGCTCAGTTAACTAGCGACGACCCGGCACAACAGCAGCGTATCGGGCCTTTAAAGCAAGCTGTCGCCATCAAGCTCGCGGAATTACAGCAAACCATCGATCTGCAACGCGCCAATAACCGCGCCGGGGCGTTGGCCATTGTTGCCACCGACCGCGGCAAAGCGGATATGGATGCTGTTCGTGCAAAACTAGCACAAATGACAAACGCCGAAGAAGATTTACGCGAAAAAAGAATCAACGAAACCAATACTGCATTGAACAAGGCTCTGGCCGGCAATGCGCTTTCGGGCATTCTGGGCATCGTCGTTACCCTCTCAATCGGCTATTTAATCAGCCGCTCGGCCGGTGCGCGGCGGCGTCATCAATGGTCTCAATCCGGCCAGATGGGCCTCTCGGACATCATGCGCGGCGAGCAGGAAGCTGAAGAGCTGGGCAGCAATATTCTTGGTTATCTTGCTCAATATCTTGGGGCGGTTGCGGGTGCCATCTATATGGGCGAGGGCAGCAGTTTTCAACGCACAGCAACCTACGGCGTGCCCCCTGGCGCGGCGCTGCCGGAACGTTTCCGCGCCAAGGAAGGACTGCTTGGCGAAGCGGCTTCGACAAACAAGCCGCTTGTTTTGGGCAATGTGCCAGACGGTTACCTTACCTTTGGCTCGGCCCTCGGCCAAAGCAAACCGTCATTTTTGGTGATTGTACCAGGAAGCACGGATGGCAGAGTGAACACTGTGCTCGAACTAGGCTTCGTTCACGAAGTGGATGAGGCCGTTATTACGCTACTTGGTGATATGCTGGCCATTATCGCGGTGACCGTACGCTCGGTGCGATATCAAGAAAATTTGAAGTATTTGCTGGAAGAAACCCAACGAAAATCTGAAGAATTGCAGGTTCAAGGCGAGGAACTTCGCGTTTCCAACGAGGAACTGGAGGAACAAGGCCGGGCTCTTAAGGAATCACAAGCGCGGTTGGAGCAGCAGCAAGCAGAGCTCAACCAGACAAATACCCAGCTTGAGGAACAGGCGCAACAACTAGAAACGCAGCGCGATAATCTCGAAAAAGCCAATGCTTCCGTGCAGATGAAGATGCGCGAGCTGGAGCAGGCAAGCCAGTATAAATCAGACTTTCTCGCTAACATGTCTCATGAATTGCGAACACCGCTTAATTCTCTGCTCATCCTCGCCAAGCTGTTGGTGGACAACAAAGAGGATAACCTCACCACTGAACAGGTGAAATACGCGCAAACCATCCAATCCTCCGGCAACGATTTGCTGACCCTCATCAACGATATTCTCGATCTTTCAAAAATTGAAGCCGGTCACATAGATATTCAGGCCGAGGTGATGCCGTTGGAGCGCGTGGCCGAAAGCCTCCGTCAGCTTTTCCAACCCATCGCTCAAGAAAAGCGGCTTGGCTTCACTGTTGAAATCGCACCGGAGTGCCCGGCGGTGTTGTCCACCGATGCATTGCGGCTTGAGCAGGTTCTGAAAAACCTGATGTCAAATGCATTCAAGTTCACCGAAAAGGGTGGGGTGGGCCTGAGCATTCAACGCGCCAATAACAGCAGCATCGCCTTTTCGGTGCGCGATTCAGGAATCGGCATATCTCAAGAACAGCAAGCCTTGATTTTTGATGCCTTCCATCAAGCTGATAGCACAATCAGCCGTAAATATGGCGGCACTGGCCTTGGGCTTTCCATCTCGCGGGAACTTGTTCGGCTGCTGGGCGGCACCATCCAGGTTCGCAGCCAGGCAGGGGCAGGCAGCGTGTTCACGGTTATAGTACCTGAAATCTATGACCCACGGCTCGTCCCCCCCCGCGATGCCAGGCCACAGATGGCCACGCCTGAATTTCTACCGCCACCATCTACGGCCAACAATTTTACCGTCGCTCAACGCATTCAGGACGATCGCGACTCTCTGGACCAGACAAGACGGCTACTTCTGACCATCGAGGACGATGAAAGCTTTGCCGAAATCCTCAAGGATCTGGCGCATGAAATGGGCTTTCAAGCGCTGGTGGCCACAACGGCTGAGGAAGCTTTGCAGCTCGCCCGGACATTCATGCCCAGCGCCATCATCCTTGATGTCGGCCTGCCGGACCAATCCGGGCTCGCGGTTTTGGACAGGCTAAAGCGAGATGTGCAGACCCGGCATATTCCAATCCATGTTGTCTCCGCCAGCGACCATACGCAAACTGCCCTTTCGCTTGGCGCTGTCGGTTACATGCTAAAACCGGTTAATCGCGAACAGCTTGCCAATGCTCTGGCAAAGTTAGAAGCAAAGCTCACCCAGCGGATGCGCCGCGTTCTGATTGTTGAGGACGACGCACGCCAGCGCGAGGCGTTGGGAAAATTGCTCGCCTCTCATGATACTGAAACGCTTGCAGCCGGCACGGCGGCGGAATGCCTGGAGCTGCTGCGTACGCAGAGCTTCGATTGCATGGTGCTGGATCTCTCTTTGCCCGATGCATCCGGCTATTCACTGCTTGAAACCTTAAGCCAGGAAGGGCCATATTCTTTCCCGCCGGTTATTGTTTACACCGGACGGGAGCTAACAGCCGATGACGAGCTGAAGCTGCGCCGTTATTCCAAGTCCATCATCATCAAGGGTGCTAAATCCCCAGAGCGGCTGCTGGATGAAGTAACGTTGTTCCTGCACCAGGTGGTCTCTGAATTGCCCGCAGAGCGGCAAAAAATGATCCGCAAAGCGTTGAACCGGGATGCGCTGCTGGAAGGCCGGCGCATTCTGGTGGTCGAGGATGATGTAAGAAATATATACGCCGTTACGAATATTCTGGAACCGCGCGGCGCGGTGGTAGAAATCGCCCGCAACGGCCAGGAGGCATTGGATATGCTGGCGAAATCCAGACAGCATCCTGCCTTGGCGATCGACCTTGTGCTGATGGATGTGATGATGCCAGTCATGGACGGGCTCGTCGCCACAAAAGAAATTCGCAAGCAGGAAGCCTGGAAAAAACTGCCCATCATCGCGCTCACGGCCAAAGCCATGCCAGACGATCAACGGCGCTGCATAGAAGCCGGTGCCAACGACTATATGGCCAAACCGCTGGATGTGGAAAAGCTGTTATCCCTGGTGCGGGTATGGATGCCCCGATGAGGCCAAACATTGACTTATAAGCTGGAAGACATCGAAATTCGGCTTCTGCTTGAGGCATTGTTCGTCAGATATCACTACGATTTCCGGCGCTACGCGGCAGCCTCCATCAAGCGGCGGCTGCGGCTCGCCCGTGAGAATTTGGGGTTTGAAACATATTCCGCGTTGCAAGCGGCCTTGCTGCACGACCCAGCAGTGTTGCCACGGTTGCTGGGTTATCTCACGGTGCAGGTGAGTGAAATGTTCCGCGACCCGTCCTATTTCCTCGCAATCCGGGAGCAGGTTATTCCGCATCTACGCACCTACCCCTCCTTACGGGTTTGGGTAGCAGGCTGCAGCGAGGGCGAAGAGCTTTATTCGCTGGTCATTCTCTTTCGTGAGGAAGGGTTAGAGGACCGCACTTTGTTCTATGCCACAGATATCAATCACGAAGCTTTGGTCAAAGCTGAGTCCGGCATCTACAGCCTAGACCGGCTTCAGCTTTTTACAGAAAATCACCGTAAATCAGGCGGTAAATCATCGCTTTCTGATTACTACAGCGCCGCTTACGGGCGCGCTTCATTCGACAAAAGCCTGCGTGAACGCGTTGTATTTGCCGACCACAGCCTGGTGACGGACGCAGTGTTCGCTGAAATGCACTTCATCTCCTGCCGGAATGTCATGATCTATTTCGACCGTGACCTGCAGGACCGCACCATCGGCTTGTTTAAAGACTCGCTTGCACGAAAAGGATTTCTTGGCCTTGGTGCAAAGGAAAACCTGCGATTCTCAAAATATTCCTCTGCGTTTCTAGACTTTGCCCATGAGGATCGGATCTATCAGAGGCGGGCAGAATGACCGCCCCTGCCGCAGTGGTTATCGGCGCTTCCGCCGGTGCGCTGGAAGCATTATCCGTCATCCTTCCCGCATTGCCTGTCGGCTTTGCATTGCCGGTCTTTGTCGTCGTGCATTTGCCGCATAATCGCAAAAGCATCTTGGCAGAAATTTTTCGCGCAAAGTGCAAGCTGCAGGTTCACGAGGCTCAG
Organism: Rhodospirillales bacterium; assembly: GCA_028866445.1. Classification (GTDB taxonomy): domain Bacteria; phylum Pseudomonadota; class Alphaproteobacteria; order Acetobacterales; family Acetobacteraceae; genus Acidocella. The sequence goes on from JAGWIE010000037.1 coordinate 6,621, forward strand.
GATAAGGAAATTATCTCCGGCGGCAGTATCTATTTCGCTCCGCCCGATTACCATCTGCTGGTGGAGACAAATTATTGCCTGGCGCTTTCCAGCGATGAACCCGTCCGCTACTCCCGCCCCTCCATTGATGTGCTGTTTGAAAGCGCCGCTGACGCCTACGGTGCTGCCTTAATCGCCATTGTGCTAACCGGTGCCAACCCCGATGGCGCAGATGGACTACGGAAAATCGGCGAGGCCGGTGGCACAGCAATTGTGCAAGACCCCGCCGAGGCTTTCGCACCGGAAATGCCCGGCGCGGCTTGGCAAGCCTGCCCCGCCGCAAGGCCGCTACCACTCGCCGGTATCGCGGCGTTCCTGCTTGGAGTATAATCTCGCATGACCCCGGTGTATTTCCTTCTGGTCGATGACCTTGAAGAAAACCTGCTCTCGCTGGAGGCTTTGCTGCGCCGCGAAGGTCTCGAGCTTTTAAAGGCCCGCTCGGGAGACGAAGCACTGGAACTCCTGCTCCGCCACGAGGTCGCGCTGGCGCTGGTGGATGTGCAGATGCCAGGGCTTAACGGATTTGAACTGGCGGAGTTGATGCGCGGCAACGACCGTACAAGGCGTATTCCAATCATCTTTCTAACCGCCGGCGCGGCGGATGCCCAAAGGCGCTTCCGGGGGTACGAGGCCGGAGCGGTCGATTTCATTTACAAGCCAATTGAAGCCGATATCCTGCGCAGCAAGGCTGACGTGTTTTTTGAACTTCATAGGCAGCGCCAGCAACTTGCTGATCAACGTGACGCGTTGGAGGCGCAAGCCCAGGCGTTGCAGCAAGCAGACCGCCGGAAAGACGAATTTCTAGCCACCTTGGCGCATGAGCTGCGCAACCCCCTGGCACCACTGCGCCACGGGCTGGACCTTCTCCAGAGCAACCATGAAGCCAGCAAAAACGCTGAGATTCTTGGCGTGATGGATCGCCAACTTTTTCATCTCGTCCGGCTTATCGACGATCTCTTGGATGTCTCTCGCATCACTCAGGGCAAAATTGTTCTTAGAAAAGAGCGGCTGGAACTTCTAACGTTCATCCGCTCCGCCCTGGAAACCAGCCGTCCGCTCATCGAGGCCGCGGGCCACGAGTTGACGCTGGAACTGCCTGAAACAACGCTTTGGCTGGAGGCGGATTTAACCCGGCTGGCGCAAATCATCAGCAATTTGTTGAATAATGCGGTGAAATACACGCCCGATGGCGGCCATATCCGCCTGTCGGTGAAGGCCGATGGCCAGCAGGCCGTAATCAGCGTCGCTGATAATGGCGTCGGCATTCCGCAGCACATGCTGGCCAGTGTGTTCGAATTGTTCGCCCAGGTGGATCAACATCTGGAAAGAGCAAAAGGCGGGCTGGGCATTGGCCTTGCATTGGTGCAGCAGCTTGTCGTGTTGCATGGCGGGAAGGTTATCGTGGAAAGCGAAGGCTGTGGCAAAGGCAGCACTTTCACGCTCACCGTGCCGCTGGCAACAAGCCCGGCGCCAGCGGCCAACCCTTCCCTGGCCGCCACCGCGCAGCCACCCGCCACCAAAGCGGCGCTCAAGGTTCTGGTGGTGGACGACACGCAGGAAGTGGCACAGACCACCGGCTGGATGCTGGAGGAGCTGGGCCACGAATACCGCTTGGTGAACGACGGGCACCTGGCGTTGGAAGCGGCCCATGCCTACCAGCCAGATGTGATTTTGCTGGATATCGGCCTGCCTGGCATGTCCGGTTATGATGTCTGCCGGGCATTGCGGCAGGATGCGGCGCTGAAAGACATCACTATCATCGCGCAAACCGGCTGGGGGCAGGAGAGAGACAAAGCTTCAGCCAGAGAAGCCGGGTTCGATCATCACATGGTCAAACCCGTGGGGCTGAAAGCGCTGGGGGAAATGATGGAGGACGTTGCTGCAGCCAAGTCGGCGGCATCCAACCCCCAGCCAAGCTAACATTCAAACCTGCCGCAGCAATCCTTCCTGGGCTGTGCTTGCCACCAGCACCCCGCTGCGCGTGTAAATCAGCCCGCGGTTTAGCCCCCGCGCATGGCCAGACCAAGGGCTGTCCATGCTGTAGAGCAGCCAGTCATCCACCCTGGCATCGTCATGCAGCCAAACGGAATGATCGAGGCTGGCGACATGGCCGGGGTCTGTCGTCCATGCCACCGGGTGCGCCAGCACGGCGGTGGAAAGCAGAATCGCATCGGAAGCGTAGGTAATAATCAGCCGGTGCAGCAAGGTATCGTCTGGCAGTTCGCCTTTCACGCGGAACCAGTAATACTGGTATGGCGGGCGGGCGTGGCTCTCATAACGCAGCCCTGGCGCCACGGGCCGGAACTCCAGCGCGCCACGCAGGCCGGGGGGCGGCGGCGTGCCGGTTTCATTGTTCAATACCAACTCGGCTTCATCCGGCAAATTCTCCGGCGGCGGCACCTCCGGCATAGGTAGCTGGTGCGCGTATCCCTCTTCGCGGATATGGAAAGACGCCGCGAAATTCAGAATCGGCTTGCCGCCTTGCAGCGCCACCACCCGTCGAGAGGAGAAACTGCCGCCATCGCGGTCGCGGAACACCTGATAGATAATCGGCAGCCGCGCATCGCCTCCGCGCATAAAATACGCGTGCAGGGAATGCGGGGCGCGTTCAGGTGCCACGGTGCGGGAAGCTGCCGCCAGCGCCTGCGCCGCCACCTGCCCGCCGAACGTGCGCTTCCAGGGTTCGGTGGTCACCGCCCCGCGATATAAATCCACGTCCAGCTCTTCAACATTCAAAAGCCGGACGAGGTTGGCGACACTACCGCCGGGTAAGTCGATCGCCATCCTTA
>JAGWIE010000346.1 GCA_028866445.1 Rhodospirillales bacterium
GATCAGCCCACAAAAGGACCCACGCGGCAGGCTGAAACCAATTTGCCGCAGCACCTCCCGGCCGCCTTGCGCAACGCTCAGCTCTGCAACTTCCAAGGCCGTGTCTGTCACTTTGCGCTGGCCGCCAACGCCTGGTTCAAAGCGGTTGCCGTTTGCAGCATCCAATCCTGATAATGCGCGGCGCTTGCGGGCATCAACTCATATACGGGCAAAATCTGCACATCATGTTGTTTCGCCAACGCCAGCAGGGCTTGCGTCTCCGGGTCCGCCACCTGTTCATTATAGGCAAAAACTCGCACTTTGCCGCCACGCAGCAGCGCCTCTTCCGCCGCCACATCCTGTGGGGAGGGGTCGGTATCGTTCATCACCGACAGCTCAAAGGAAAACGGTGTCATGATCTTCATTCCGGCGGCTTGCAGCAGATAATCGGCCACCGGTTCTGTCACCGCAACCGGCGCACCCGCATATTTCGCCTTCACCTGCGCGATTTCTTGCCTCCAGGGCGTCAGAGACTCATCGAACGCCTTCAAATTCACCATATACGCTGCCTTATGCGCCGGGTCCTTCGCCTCAAAGAAAGCCGCCGCCGCCGCCGCCACTTTTGGCATTGTATCCATGCGGTACCACAGATGCGGGTTTGGCGAATCATCAGGCAAGTTCAGCAGTTTTTGTGCACTCAGCACATCGGCACGGCTGCCCTCCAGCATCTGGTCCGCCCAGGCATCATAACCCAGCCCGTTCTCCACCACGAGATCCGCGTCATGCAGCGCCGCCGCCACGCCGGGCGTTACCTCGAACTCATGCGGGTCAGTATTGGGGTTGGACTGAACAGAGACAACCTTCACATAAGGGCCGCCAATCTGCGCCAGAACGTCAGCATATTGGCTCTCCAGCCCCACCGCGCGCAGCATAGGCTGCGCCATGGCGAGCGGCCCCGTCAGCGTCAGAATCATACCCAAACCAAGCCTAATCATCATTCGCTTAACCTCCAGCCTTCATAAATGATATATTATATCATATTACTCGTCCAGAGGCGCTTTAACTGCTTTGCCCGGTTGCGTGCCTTTAAAATAGGCAAAACTGCACATTATTTGCTTCTATGCGACCTAACTGCCTTACCACGACGCAGATTTATCATCCTGGCTTCCGAAAATCTGCCGTTGCGCTCCGGTTTTAAACGAGTAATGTCACTCAATCCGCATCCCGGCGCAGGCGGGCCGGGACGGTCCTTCAACATGGGAGACAACATGAAAAAGATTTTTGCGCCGGCGCTGGCAGCGGCCAGCATACTCGGCATGGCCATGCCGGTGGCCGCCTCGGCCAAACCTTTCACGCAAATCACCTTCGGGGTGGATGCAACCTATCCACCCTTTGAATCCCTCGCCCCTTCCGGCGCTTTCCAGGGTTTCGATATCGACCTCGGCAAGGCCATCTGCGCTCAGTTGAAAGTGAAATGTGTATTCGTCAACCAGGCGTTCGACGGTATTATTCCTGCTCTCGAAGCCCGCAAGTTCGACGCGATTCTGTCCTCGATGACCGTGACGCCGGAGCGCGCCCAGCAGGTTGCCTTCTCATCGGAAATGTATGACGAGCCGACCAGCCTGATCGTGAAAAAAGGCTCTGGCCTGGTGCCAACAGCGGCCAGCCTGAAAGGCAAAACCGTGGGCGTGGAAGCTGGCACCATCCAGGAAACCTATGCCAAAACCTATTGGCAGCCCAACGGCGTGAACGTGATCTCTTATCAGGGCCAGGATCAGGTTTATGCCGATCTTCTCTCCGGCCGCCTGGATGCCTCCTTGCAGGATTCCGTTGAAGCCGATTACGG
>JAGWIE010000347.1 GCA_028866445.1 Rhodospirillales bacterium
ACCAAGCCAGAGGAGTTTCATTTGCCTGATACGCAACAAGCCTCCGCCCAGTTCGGCAATCTGTCTTATGTCTCGCCCTCGCCGGAAAGCCCCTGGGGCACCTATCTGGCCCAGGTAGACCGCGTTTTACCCTACATGGGCGACCTCGCTCGGTGGTCCGGCACCCTGCGGCGCCCCAAACGGGTTCTCATCGTGGATGTCCCCATCCAGCTTGACACTGGCGAGATCGCGCATTTTGAGGGCTATCGCGTGCAGCACAGTCTTTCGCGCGGGCCGGGCAAGGGTGGCGTGCGCTATCATCCGGATGTCACGCTGGAAGAGGTAATGGCTCTTTCCGCCTGGATGACCGTTAAAAACGCCGCCGTGAACCTGCCTTTCGGCGGTGCCAAGGGCGGCATCCGGCTGGACCCGAAAACCCTCTCCATCCACGAGCTGGAGCGCGTCACCCGCCGCTATACCAGCGAGATTGGCATTATCATCGGCCCACAGCGGGACATTCCAGCCCCGGATGTGAATACCAACGCGCAAATCATGGCCTGGATGATGGATACGTATTCAGCCAATGTCGGTGCCACCAGCACCGGTGTCGTCACTGGTAAGCCGGTCAGCCTTGGCGGCTCGCTGGGGCGCGTAAAGGCCACCGGGCGCGGTGTGTTTGTAACAGGGCGCGAGGCGATGCGGCGGTTGAAAATCCCCATGGAGGGTGCTCGTATCGCCATCCAGGGCTTCGGCAATGTCGGTGCCAACGCGGCGGAGCTTTTTGCCCAGGCCGGCGCCAAAGTTATCGCGGTGCAAGACCATGGCGGCAGCCTCTATAACAGCCATGGGCTGGATGTGTTGGCGCTTGCCGCGCATGTGCTCCAGCACGGTAGCGTCGCGGGGTTTCAGGGCGGCGAAGTGCTGGGCGCTGAGGAATTCTGGGCTGTCGAAGCGGAGGTGATGATTCCCGCCGCCCTTGAAGGCCAGATCAACGAAACGCGGGCCAAAAAACTGCGCGCCCGGCTGGTGCTGGAAGCTGCCAACGGCCCCACCACGCCCATCGCAGATGATATTCTGGCGGAGCGCGGCATCACCGTGCTGCCGGATGTCGTCGGCAACGCCGGCGGTGTCATCGTTTCATATTTTGAATGGGTGCAGGATTTCTCATCGTTTTTTTGGAGCGAGGAGGAAATCAATCTGCGACTGGATAAAATCATCACCGGTGCTCTCAACCATATCTGGGCCACCTGCGATAAATATAATTTCAGCCTGCGCACCGGCGCTTTTGTGGTGGCGTGCGAGCGTATTCTGCAAGCCCGCAACGAACGCGGGCTTTATCCCTAAAATACCGCCCCGGCTCTCACCGGGGCGTATATTCCTATTTACGCATCAGCCAGCCAGCAAGAAACGCCACGCCGGCAACCGCAGCCAAGGCGGCGATGGGCTTGTCCTGCACGCCGTCTATCACGTCGTCGATCGCGCTGCCGAAGCTTCTCTGCGCGCGCCCGGCGGCCTGGTTCCATTTCCCTTCGGCCTGCGTCTTGGCATCACCCGCCAGCCCGCCGAGCGCATCCTGCACCCGGCCGCCAAATTCCCGCGCCGCACCTTTAACTTCATTTTCATCAACCATATGGAACCTCCTTAACCAAAACCCTGAATTGGGAGGCCGCCCTCTGGCGAACAATCTCGGGGAGATTAAGAATTTGTTTGAGAAAACGCTGGAGAATGGTCGGGTGAGACCATGGTAGCGGCGGAAGGATTTGAACCTCCGACCAAGGGATTATGATTCCCCTGCTCTACCACTGAGCTACGCCGCCATTGAGGTGAGGCAGCGGGTACTTCGC
>JAGWIE010000038.1 GCA_028866445.1 Rhodospirillales bacterium
TCGATGTGGCGCCGCTTGATGTGATCCGCGGCATCGCCCATCGCGCGGGCGGTGTTGCCAAACAGTGCCTCTTGCTGCTCGGGGGTCATGGCGCGGAACAGATTGCCCGGTTGTTCCCCGTAATCGTCATCGACGCGATGATCCCAGCGCGCGCCATCGCCATCGACCGGCATTGGCGGTTCCGCAAAGGCGGCTTGGTTGGCCCAGAGATTATCGCTGTTGGGATAATAGGTTTTGGTGCCACCAGGCGGTAGCGCTGCGCGTCGGCATATGAGAACAGCAGTGCCTGCAGCATCTTGTCCGGCGAGAAGCTGATTCCCGGAACAACGTTGGCCGGCGAGAAGGCCGACTGCTCAACCTCGGCGAAGTAATTTTCTTGGTTGCGGTTTAGCTCGAGTTCACCAACGTCGATCAACGGATACTCGCTTTTCGGCCACACCTTGGTGATATCAAACGGATTATGCCGGTGATGCCTCGCCTGCTCCTCCGTCATCATCTGAATGAACATTGTCCACTTCGGAAAGTCGCCACACTCGATCGCGGTGAATAGGTCACGGCCGTGGGTCCCCGCGGTCATGATATCGGTATTATTGGCCACCGGCACGCCGGCGGCGGTTGTAAAGTGCCTGTTTTCAGCCATGGTACTTCTCCAGCCTTGAGCGGTGCACGCGCTAATCGTCCGTTGTTGCAATAGGTGCTGGCGCAAAGAACGAGAGCAGTGTCTCGGCAAGAGGATGATCCTTGCGTCAGGCCCGATTGTTGTCGCATCACCTCAGGCTGGCAGCAAACATCACAATCATTGATATCCTGCCAATCTTGGCGGATAAGCTGCCGTCGGGTCCGCGCGGCCGGTCGTATTGATCGCGAGGATCGCGAAGTGAGTTGAGCGTGTGGGGGAGTTGAAGGGATGGGCAAGAAAGACGTCGCTTTGATTGTCCATGACGGTGTGCAGGCGCTCGACGTGGCGGGACCGCTCGATGTCTTCGCCGAGGCGAATGCGCGAATCTCCACTGCGAACAGCTATGATTGCTATCTGATCGCCGCCGAGACTCGGCCGCTGAGGGCCTCGAACGGCATGATGATGATGGCGCATCTCACATTCGCGCAGGCGCGCCGGGCCTTTCATACGGTCCTGGTTGCCGGCGGTCCGGCGCTGCCGGACGCCCCCGAGGATGAGGCGATGTCCTCATGGCTGCGGCAATGGGGCATTCGCGGGACGCGCTACGGATCGATCTGCACCGGCGCCTTCGCGCTCGGCCGTGCCGGCCTGCTCGACGGCAGGATGGCGACAACACATTGGCAGAATGCTGGGCAACTCGCCGCCATGTTCCCGGCGTCCCGCATTGAACTGGATCGGATCTACGCCCGCGACGGCGCGTTGGTAACGTCTGCGGGCGTCACGGCCGGAATCGATCTCGCGCTCGCGCTGGTGAGCGAGGATTTCGGTGCTGAACTGGCACTAGCCTGCGCCAAGCGGCTGGTGGTGGTGGCGCAGCGTCAGGGCGGCCAATCGCAGTTCAACCCACTGCTCCAGCCGCGTACGGATCCGGAGACGCCGATCGGTCGCGTGCAAGCCTACATCCTGGAGCACCTTGCCGAGCCGTTCCCTGTCGAGAGGCTTGCCGAGATCGCGGGAACCAGTCCGCGCAGCATCGCGCGCATATTCGTGAAAGCATTGGGCACGACCCCCCACGAGTACGTCGAGAGCGTTCGCCTCGATCAAGCTCGCAACTTGCTTGAAGGGACCGACCGGGCGATGAAGACGGTAGCTTTCGATTGCGGCTTCACCACGCCTGAACAGATGCGGACCGCCTTCCAGCGGCGGCTCGGCATTACGCCAGTGCGCTATCGGGAAAGCTTTCGAGGAAACAAACTGCAGCATAGTACGAGAAGAGTTGGAATAAGCGGCAGGTCTGGCGTTTGAATGGCCGCAAAGCTGCTATTTTTGTGAGGCCTTCGGACGGCAATGACAGCTTTGCTGATCTTCCACTCAACTCAGGAACGGCAGCTTCCCGAAGGCGCCCGCTCCAAACCCGCCCGTCCGCTCCCGGCCCGAAACAACCTTCTAAATCCGCAGCCCACCCAGCCACCTACATATCCGGTGCCCAGTGCAGCAGTTTTTTCAACACCACATCCACCGCCACCCACAGCAAAATCGTCATACCCGCCAGCAGCACCAATGCCGCGAACATTAAACTCGTCTGCATCCGCGCATTGGCGTTCAGCATCACATAGCCCAACCCTTCGGATGCCCCGGCCCATTCCCCCAGAATAGCACCGATTGGTGCCACCGCCGCCGCAATGCGCAGCCCCGCCCCAAAGGCAGGCAGGGCCGCCATAAGCCGCACGCGCACCAGCACGGAAAAATTCGAAGCCCCCATGGTACGGGCAAGGTCCAGCCAGCCCGGTTCAGTGCGGCGCAGCCCGTCGTAAAACGCGGCGGTGACGGGGAAGAAAATCACCAGCACCGCCATCAGCACTTTCGAGGCAAGGCCGAAGCCCAGCCACAGCACCAAAAGCGGTGCCAAGGCGAATACTGGCACAGCCTGGCTTAGCAGCAGCAGCGGCAGCAGCCAGCGTTGCAACCCGCGGGAGAACACCATGGCCAGCGCCAGCAGCCCGCCGAACAAGGTACCCAGCCCCAGCCCCAGCACAATCTCCACCAGCGTCACCAGCGCGTTCTGGAGCAAAAAGCCGCGCTGTGCCGCCAGCACTTGCGCCACTTCCCCAGGGCCGGGCAGCAGAAAATCCGGAATGCCCGCAAACCGCGCCACCGCCCACCAGAGGCCGAGCAGGCCAAGCAACGTCACCAGCGGGCGCAGAACGGTTTTCATACGCCACTCGCCTCCAGCAACGCGCGCAGCAATTCACCCTGCTTGTGCAGCAGCGCCTCGTCATCAGGCTCGCGCGGTGGGTGGCCCGGCACCGCAATTTCCGGCCCCAGCCGCGCTGGGCGCCCGGCCATCACGTAAAGGCTGTGGCTAAGGCGGCAGGCTTCCAGCGGGTCATGGGTAATCAGCAGGCAGGTGCGCCCGGCCAGCAGCTTTGCGGCCAGTTCCTGCATCGCGGCGCGGGTTATTGCGTCCAACGCCGAGAAAGGTTCATCCATCAACACAATGGGGCGGTTTTCATAAAGCGTGCGGGCGAGCGCCACGCGCTGGCGCATCCCGCCGGAAAGCTCTTTCGGCAAAGCCCGCTCCCGCCCAGCCAGGCCCACCGCCGCCAGCAATGCCAAAGCCCGGGGTTTGTCCGCCCGCTCGCCGCGCAGCTTGCTGCCAATGGTCACGTTTTCCAGCGCCCGCACCCAAGGGTAGAGCAAATCCTGCTGGCCCATCCAGGCCACGCGCCCGGCCAGCTTCTGGCCATCGCCTGCTTGCACGCCCCCGGCATCCGGCACGGCAAGCCCCGCTGCAATGCGCAGCAGGCTGGTTTTGCCCACCCCGCTGGCCCCTAGAAGTGCCGTGAACCGCCCGGCTTTTACGGTAAGGTCCAGCCCCTCAAACAAGGCTTGGCCTTCATAACGCAAAGTCAGCCCGCGCAGTTCAAGGCTTGGGGCGTTTAAGTTGGGCTCGCTCATCCTGCCCAGCTATAGGGCGGCTCAGCCTTGTGGGGTAGAGGCTCCGTTTGCCTGCCAGCCACCACCTAACGCCTTGTACAGCGTAATTTCGTTCTGCTGCTGCGCCAGTTGCAGGCTAACCAGATTAAGCCGGGCGCTCAGCAGGGAATCCTGCGCCAGCAACACGTTCAGGTAATTATCCACCCCGGCGTTAAAGCGCATCTGCGCCAGCGAATAATAACGCGTATCCGCCGCCACCAGGTTCTGCTCGGCCTGCACCTGGTCCACATAGGTCTGCCTTGCCACAAGCGCGTCTGACACATCATGGAACGCGGATTGGATGGTGCCTTCATAATTGGCGATCTGCGCCCGTTTCTCCAGCTTCGCGAGATCCAGATTGGCGAGGTTGGCGCCGCCGCTGAATATAGGCAGGGTGATTTGCGGCTGGAACAGCCAGGCGGTTGTGCCGCCGCTGAACAAGCTGCTCAGGCTGTTGCTGGCAACACCGCCATTGGCCGTGAGGCTTATGGAGGGGAAGAACGCCGCCCGCGCGGCGCCGATATTGGCATTGGCCGCCAGCAATTGGTGTTCCGCCGCGCGAATATCCGGCCGTCGCGTTAGCAGATCAGATGGCAGCCCAGCGGGCACCAGCGGCAAAGGCGGCTCGTTGGCCAACAGGCTCACCGCATCCATTTTCTGCACCAGCGCCACCGGCAGCGGCGCGCCGGCCAGCAGCACCAGCTCGTCCATGTCCTGCGCGGTCTGGCGCTGGAACTGCGCCACATCGGCCATCGCGGTATCGTAAGTGGTTTCCGCCTGCGCCACGGCGAGCGCGGTGGTAGTGCCGTTGCTCGCCTCAAGCTGCGTGAGCCGCAGGGAGTGTTGGTCCGCCGCCGCCGTATCCTGCGCGATTTTCAGCGATTCACGGTCCGCCAGCCAAGTGTAATATTCAGCGGCCATTTGCGCCACCAGCGAGATTCTGGCGCTCAGCATCGTATCCGCATCGCTGAGATAAGTCTGCTGCGCGGTTTGGGCCTGCGAGCGGATCTTACCGAAGAGATCAAGCTCCCACGAAACGGTCTGCGCGCCCAGGCTGTATTCGTGCGAGGTCATGCCCGCACCGGTCGTGGAAAGCCCGGCGGAGCTGTGTTGCTCAATCGCCTCGCCATTGGCATCGATGGTGGGGAACAGGCTGGCGCGGTCCACCCGGTATTGCGCCTGGGCCTCCTGCACATTCAACACTGAAACACGCAAATTGCGGTTATTGGCGATGCTGAGGGCGATGAGGTCCTGCAACGCCGGGTCTTTGAAAAAATCCCGCCAGCCCATATCCGCCGCTGCTATGCCGGAGCCACCGGCGGCATAAGGGTATTGCGCCGTTACCGGCAGCGCCGGGCGATGATAATCCGGGATAAAGCTGCACCCTGAGAGCAGCCCAAGCAGCAAGGCGGAGGCTTTTACATTACGCATGGTTGTTGCCCCCCTGGGATGAAGCTGCTTCCGCCGCCGCGCGCTCGGATTTCCGTTTCACCTTCATAAAACCAAGCACCGTTACGAAGAACACCGGCACGAAGAAGATCGCGAGGATGGTGGCGGTTACCATGCCACCCACCACCGCCGTGCCGATGGCGGTGCGCGCACCAGCCCCGGCACCGCTGGCAATAGCGAGCGGGAAGGTACCGAAGATGAAGGCGATGGAGGTCATCAAAATTGGCCGCAACCGTTCCTGCGCCGCATGAAGTGCCGCCTCTACCAGGCTCTCGCCTTGTTCATAGAAGTTCCGGGCAAATTCCACGATGAGAATAGCGTTCTTCACCGCCAGGCCCATCGTCGTCAGCAGGCCGATCTGGAAATACACATCATTGGCGATGCCGCGCAGCAAATTCGCCAGCACCGCGCCGATGATCCCCAGCGGCACCACCAGCATCACCGCCGCCGGGATCGACCAGCTTTCATAAAGTGCAGCCAGGCACAGCAGAATGAACACGACAGAGATGGCATAAAGCGCTGTGGTCTGCGACCCCGCAGCAACCTGCTCATAGGAAAGCCCGGTCCAGCTCATCGTCACACCTTGCGGCATCTGCGCGGCGATTTTTTCAACCTCCTGCATGGCCGCACCGCTGCTCACGCCCGGTGCTGGCTGGCCTTGAATCTCATACGCTTCGTTGCCGTTGTAAATCTCGACTGATTGCGGGCCGGTGGTCCAATGGCCAGATATGAAGGCGCTGAACGGTACCATGCCGCCGCTGCTGTTGCGGACATACCATTTGTCCAAATCGTCCGGCTGCATCCGCGCATCCGCCTGGCCTTGAACATACACATCTTTCACGCGCCCGTTGCGGATGAACTGATCCACAAATTCAGATGCAAACGCGCCTTGGATGGTGGTGTTGATGTCGGTCATTGAAAGCCCCAGCGCGGAGGCTTTTTCACGGTCGACATCCAGAACGTATTGCGCCGAATCGCTCAACCCGTTGGGGCGCACCGCCGCCAGCAGCTTGCTCTTGGCGGCAAGTTGCAGAAACTTCGCGCGCGCGGCGCTGAACGCCTGGTTGGAAATACTGCCGGAATTCATCAGCTCCAGGTCAAACCCGGTGGCGTTGCCAAGCTCCAGCACCGGCGGCGGCTGCACAATAAACACCTGGCCGCTGCGGTTACCCATGAAATGCCCCATCACGCGCTGGGCGATGGCCGCCACATTCTGCGAGGCCGCCGTGCGGTCCGCCCAGGGCTTCATCAGCATCACCAGAAAGCCCTGGTTCTGCGCGTTACCGGCAAAGCTGAAGCCAGAAGCTGTGTAAATCGACTTTACATTATTGCTTTCGGTCTTGAAGATATACTTACGCACTTTGGCGTTCAGCGCCTCTGTCTGCTCGGCGGTGGAACCATTGGGCAGGCTGATCTGCCCAACCAGCAAGCCTTGATCCTCGTTCGGCAAAAACCCCGTCGGCAGGCGTGTAAACAGAAACACCGTGAGAATGGTGATGCACACAAAGCCCAGCATGGTGAGGCGGTTGCGCCGTGTCAGCCTGCGCACGCCGCCGAGATACCCGGCGCGCGAGCGGTTGAAGCCACGGTTGAACCAACCGGTAAAGCCGCGCGTGCCCGCACCCTCTTTGGGTGGCTTCAACAGCGAACCGCAAAGCGAGGGTGTGAAGATCAACGCCGTCAGGATAGAGAGCACCATGGCGGAAACGATGGTGACGGAGAACTGCCGGTAGATAACGCCCGTGGAGCCGCTGAAGAACGCCATCGGCAAAAACACCGCCGCCAGCACCAGCGCAATGCCCACCAGCGCGCCGGAAATTTCATCCATGGATTGCCGCGCGGCTTCCTTAGGCCGCAACCCGCGCTCATGCATCAGCCGGTCGACGTTCTCGACCACGACGATGGCATCATCCACCAGCAGGCCCACCGCCAGCACCATGGCCAGCATGGTAAGCGTATTGATGGAATAGCCGAGTGCCGCCAGCACGCCGAATGTGCCGAGCAATACAATCGGCACCGCGATGGTAGGCACCAAAGTGGCGCGGATGTTCTGCAAAAATAGCAGCATCACCAGGAACACTAGCGCGATGGCTTCCAACAGGGTCTGCACCACCTCGCGCAGCGAAAGCACAATATAGGGCGCGGTGTCGTACGGATAGACGAGCTTCAACCCCGAGGGCAGATGTTGCGTCAGCTTCTTCAGCTCCGCCTTCACGGCCTTTTCGGTATCAAGCTGGTTGGCACCCGGCGTCAGCTTCAGCCCCATAGCACTCGCGGGCATACCGTTGAACAGGCTGTTCACCGAGTAGCTTTGCGGCCCAAGAACAACCTGCGCCACGTCCTGCAAGCGCACCTGCGCGCCGCTTGGCAGCACTTTGAGCAGGATATTCTCGAACTGGCTGGGGTCGGTGAACTCGCTCGGCCCGTTGATAATCGCATCCAGCCGCTGGCCTTTCACGGCTGGCAGCCCCCCCAACTCGCCCGATGGCACCTGCACGTTCTGCGCCTTTAGCGCGTTCACAACATCCGGCACTGTAAGCCCGTATTTGTACAGCGCATCCGGGTTCAGCCAGATGCGCATCGCGTATTCGGAACCAAAAAGCTGGTAATCACCCACGCCCGGCACGCGGGTAATCGGATCTTCAAGGTTGGAGGCAATATAATCGGCGATGTCGAACCGCGTCATGCTGCCATTGGTGGAAACCAGGGCGAAGAACAACATGAAGTTCTTCTCCGCCTTCTTCACGTTAATCCCCGCCTGAGTCACCTCGGTCGGCAAGTTCGCTTCGGCAAGCTGCAATTTATTCTGCACCTGCACCTGGGCGATATTCGGGTCGGTGCCCTGCTTGAACGTCAGGGTAATCGTCGCCGAGCCATTGGATTCCGTTGTTGAATCGATATATTCAAGCCCGTCCAGGCCGGACATCTGCTGTAGAATGGGCCGAACGACAGTATCCGCAACGGTCTGCGCCGAAGCCCCCGCATAGGTAGCGCTAATGTTCACCGCCGGCGGCGCGATGGAAGGGTATTGCGCGATCGGGAGCTGAAGGATCTCGATGGCGCCTGCCAACATAATAACCAGGGCCAGCACCCACGCGAAGATCGGCCGGTCGATAAAAAAACGTGACATGGCGGAATTTCAGCCCTTCGCTCAGGAGGCGGGGTTGGATGCGAATTGCGCGGTTTCGTCGACAGGCGAGACGGTTGCGCCGTCAGTCGCGTTCTGCAGCCCGTCCACGATTACACGGTCACCCGGAGCCAGGCCGCTCGTCACCACCCAGTCATTGCCAACATTACCGTTGATTTGAATAATCTTTTCCGAAACGACGTTCTTGGCATTCAGCATCAGCACAGTGGCATCGCCATGGGTGTTATGCGAAACCGCCTGCTGCGGTACCAGAATGCCGTTTTTGTTCACGCCCTCTTCCAACTCGGCGTGTACATACATGCCCGGCAGCAACAAATGTTGCGGGTTGGCAAACAGCGCCCGCACCAACACAGTGCCAGTGCTCTGGTCCACATTCACCTCGGCGAATTGCAGCTTGCCAGGCAGGCTGTATGTGCTGCCGTCTTCCAGCGTCAGCGTCACTTTCGCCGAGCCGTCAGCGGTGGTTTCAAGCTGTCCGGCATCAGCTTCCTGTTTCAGGCGCAGCCAGGTGGTGGAGGACTCGTTCAAATCCACGTAAATCGGGTCGAGCTGCGTCACGGTGGCCAGTGCCGTGGTCTGGTCCGCCGTAACCAGTGCGCCCGGCGTAACCGAGGATGCGCCGATAGTGCCGGAAATTGGCGAATACATCTTGGTGTAGTTCAGAT
This sequence comes from Rhodospirillales bacterium, assembly GCA_028866445.1. GTDB lineage: Bacteria > Pseudomonadota > Alphaproteobacteria > Acetobacterales > Acetobacteraceae > Acidocella. The sequence goes on from JAGWIE010000038.1 coordinate 8,858, forward strand.
TTATCTGCGCGGTTTCGATGGCAGCCTTGGCGGAGGCGACATTGGCCTCATCCTCCTTCACCGTCGCCAGGGCGTTTTCGTAATCCTGCGCGCTCACAGCCTGGGCGGCGGCCAGCGGCCGGTAACGGTTCGCCTGGGCCTGGTCTGTCGCAAGCTGCGCCTTATCGTGCATCATTGTCGCCACAGCAGCGTCATAAGCGGCCTGATACGGTGCCGGGTCTATCTGATAAAGCTGCTGGCCCGCGTTCACATCGCCGCCCTCAACAAATAGCCGCTTTAAAATCACGCCGCTCACCTGCGGGCGAATATCCGCTGTGCCCACCGCATCGGTGCGGCCAGGAAGGTCCGTGGTGCGCAAAACAGGCTGGGCATGAATGGTGACAAACCCCACCTGCGGCATCGGCGGCGGGGGTGCTGCTTTTTTCTCGCACCCGGCAAGCAGAGCGGTTCCGGCAAGGCAAGCGGCCACCAGCGCACGCTTGCGCGCGGGGCAGGAAAGATCGGCTGGCATCAGAACCTCATGGGCGAGTTAAAAACGATTAATCTGCACGCGGCGGGCATG